>NZ_JBEKYX010000140.1:0-8304 GCF_049510455.1 Occallatibacter sp.
GCTGCTTTCACAATAATCGTCGGTGATCAGATAAGCCTGCATGTCATTCTCGGGCCGAAAACAGGTCCTATAGCGCTCATCGCCGCATACGCGCTGCTTTCAATCGGGATAGTTCTTCTATTCCTGGCCTTCTTTGGAATGAAGGTTGGATCGTTTGCAAAGCCTCTTATCTATCTCGGCAAAATATCGTACGGCTTGTATGTTTTTCATGACCTGTCTCTCCGCATCATCTATCCCCTTGAGCAGCGCTTCCACTTCGGTGGAGTGTTGTCAGTGCTTTTTTCTCTGGCAGTCTGCATCCTTCTGGCCAGCCTCTCATACAAATTCCTTGAAATGCCCTTTCTACGGCTGAAGGAAAAATTCGCCTTCGTTCGTACACGGACTGCTTGACCGTATCGGACGAATGCCCAATGGCCTTCGATCTATTCGTTTGGATGGAAAGAGAACTGGTGCCCGCATTGCCTCAAGTGCCTCAGTCAGGTCGCGCGATAGCGCTTCCTGTGCTTCTTGCGTCAATTTGCCGCCATTGCGGGTCAGGTAGAAGACGTCAATTGCTGTTTCACCTTCGGTATCGATGAGGGCGGCTTCAATGTTGCATTGATGCTTGCTCAGCGTGAGAGCTATCTGGCGTAGCAGTCCCGGTCCATCCTGCGCCACCACCTGCAACAGAGTCGAGTGCGTAGAAGACTCCGAGTCGAACTGCAGTCGTGTCTGCACCTCTACCTTGATTCCCGTCGAGTGATTCTGGCGCCGTCCGCGCAGCATCTGCTCCACTCCCACTTTTTGCGCCACCACGTCGTGAATGTTCAGCAGAAAGCGGCTCTTCTCACTCGGGTTCAGCTCAAGTGTGCGAAACACATCGGAGAACTGAAAGCTGTCTACCACCACGCCGGCATCGTTTGAGAATGCGCCGGCCTTCACAATGTTCATGCCCCATGCAGCCAGCGCTCCGGCTACATCCGTAAACAGCCTGGACCGGTCTCGCGCAATCACTGTCAGGTCAAACAACTGCCGCAGCGGCCGCAGATCCAGTTGCACCGGATCCGTATTCAGGTTCAGAGATAGTTGGAAGTGGTTGCGAATATGTTCAGGAAGCCTGGTCTGCAGATACCGCTGCGGAAGTCCCTCGAGAAACTGCCCCAGCGCAGTGTACTGTGCGGGCGGAACCATCGATCGCAACCGGTTCTGCAGTGTCGGGTCGACTGCCGCGTGGTATCGCGTCTCATCCACGCTGCGGTCCATAAAGTTGGCCGTCGTCATGTAGAGCTGCCACAGGTTTTCAGCCTTCCACGGCGTTAGCGCCTCCGGATTCACAGCCTTGATGTCCGCATACGTGAGCAGCGTCATCATCTTCAGCAGCATGGGACTGCCCATCTTCTCCGCAAACATCCGTATATTCTCGGCGTCGAAGATGTCCCGCCGCAGCGCGTTCGACATCTCCAGATGCTGCCCGATGAGCTTCAGTACCGTCTCGCGCTCTTCGTTGTCAAAATCAAGCCTGGCAAGAAAGCTGTCTGCCAGCTCCACGCTTTGCATCGTGTGCTCGCCCGTACGCCGCCCCTTGCCGGTGTCATGCAGCAGCAGCGCCAGCAGAAACAGATCGAGCCGGTCAATCTCCGGCAGCAGTTGCCCCAGCCGCTGCTCGTAATCATGCGCCGGCTGCCGCAGCCCGTGCACGTTATTGATGGTCAGAAAGGTATGTTCATCCACCGTGTAGCGGTGATAGCTATCGCGGATCACCAGCGCATCGATGCCGTGAAACTCCGGAATCAGCATCTCCAGGATGCCGAGCGCATGCATGGTTCGCAGCGCGTGTGCCGCGTGCGGCCCCAGCAGCACCTCCCGCAGCGCATTCCACAGATACGGCCCCTCTGGAATGTGAATCGCCAGTGCAGGCAGCGAGTCCGTGATGCAGTCTTCCGCCGCCTGCGAAAGCGTGTATCCATGTGTGGCCATCAGGGAGAAGATGCGCAGGATGGAAGCTGCATCCTTGAACTGCGCGCCGGGAAGAATGTCGATGCGCCCCTGGTCGAGAATGAACTCTGTTCCCGCAATCGGGCTGCGCCGCCTGCGGAACTGTTTGTAAAAGCTCACGGGCGCCGGCAGGTTTTCCATCAGCAGCACCGCTCGCCGGTAAACCACACGCGCATGGCGGTAATAGGTTCGCATCCAGTAGGCCGGATCGGCTGTTCCGCGAGTCTCCAGGCCAATCGATTGCGCCGCGGCCTCATCCTGCGATTGCCAGTCCAGCGCATTGTTGTCGCGTCCGTGACGGAAATGCAGAAAGCATCGGGCCGCGGCCAGAAAATCAAATGCCGCCTCAGCATCGCCGCGCGCGCTCTGAAAGACTCCTCCGCGCTGCTTGGGCCATTCGCGCGTCTCTTTCAGGTGAAACAGCAGCGCGAACCACACCGCCAGGTGATAATCCCGCAATCCGCCTGGACAATCCTTCACATTTGGTTCGAGGTGAAAGATGGTGTTACCGAACCGCGCATGCCGCGCCCGCGCAATCTCTCCCAGCTTCTGCGTAATCTGGTTCCACTCGCTCAGCACCAGTCCGGGCAGCACCGTCTGGTGCAGTTGCTGGTAAAGAGGGAACTGCCCGGCCAGAAACCGGCGATCCAATGTCGCCAGGGTGAATTCAAGATTGTCAGGATCGAACCGTCCGGCTTCTTTCAGAGTCCGCGAGGCAGGACTGGCGCGCAAACCAATGTCCCACATCCCCTG
Source organism: Occallatibacter sp. (assembly GCF_049510455.1). Taxonomy (GTDB): domain Bacteria; phylum Acidobacteriota; class Terriglobia; order Terriglobales; family Acidobacteriaceae; genus Telmatobacter. Next base: position 2,728 of record NZ_JBEKYX010000140.1, read on the forward strand.
GATAATGGCTCGTACCGCATCCCTGGCCTGCTCCTCGGTTTTTTCGTCCGCATAGGCAAACAGCACATCGATATCGGAAAAGGGAAACAGGTCCTTGCGCCCATATCCGCCCAATGCCAGCAGAGAAACGTTGTAGCCGGGATTTCCCGCAAAGGCCCGCCGCCACATCTCGATCAGAATGCGGTCCACAATCGCGGATCGACGACGGATCGCCGCGGTCCCGTCCCCGGTGCGCTCCCACGTCTGCCGCACCAGCGCCATCTCACGCAGATACAACTCTCGTAGATCGTCTACCGCGATTGCGACAGGGTCCATGTTCTCTAAAAGGTGCTCCGAAGGTTTTGCCGAAGCAAAAGGCTGTCCTAACAGAATAAGCGATCAATTAAGCACGGAGGAGGCAGATGAAGCGCATTGGCGCCGGAAAACTCAAAATCGTTCTGGGGCATCATACCAATACCTTGGTTGAAAAGTGGAGCGACCTTGGTTGAAAGTGGAGTGGTTCTTCCGCTGAAAGCGAGATTGCAGGGGGTAGGTCAATCAGCGATGAGATTGATTTTCAAATTCTTGCTGAACACAACGCGGATGTGATCTGCATGGTCGGGCTGGACCTGACTATGCATTATGCTTCGCCATCGTGCCAGCGCATCTTGGGTTGGACACAGGAAGAAATGTGCGGAAAGGGGCCAGATGCCTTCGTTCTGCCCGAAGATATTCCGACAGTTGTGGCTGTCCAGGAACAGCTGATGAGCCGGACTGTCGATGAAATGCCAACCGTCGTCAGGATGCGGAAAAAAGATGGGGCGTTTGCGTGGATGGAGATCAACGCACGCATCATGAAAGACAAGGTGAGCGAAGAATTACGCGGCATCGTCCTGACTCTGCGTGATATTACCGGAAGCAAAATGCGGGAAGAAGCGCTGGAGCAGTTGGCGTTCCAGGATAGCTTGACCGGGTTGGGGAATCGCAGGATTTTCGACCGGACTTTGGAGCATGAGTGGGGGCGAACCATCCGGCACGGCGGTGTAATGTCGCTGATTTTGCTCGATGTGGATTGCTTTAAACAATTCAATGATCTATATGGACATGTGTCCGGGGATTCTTGTCTGCAAGCCGTTGCCGCGGCAGTCAGCAAGGCCATTGGCCGCTCTACCGATCTGGCAGCACGCTATGGAGGAGAAGAGATCGCTGTGATTCTGCCCGATACAAATCCATCCGGCGCCTTGAAGGTTGCGGAAAACATACGAGCCGGCATCATTTCGCTTCATATTCCCCACTCAGGGAATTCAGCGGGACAGGAATGGGTAACGGTAAGCGTGGGGGTGGTTACAGCAACGGCTCATCTGCACGGGACATTAACAGATATGCCGGAGAAGCTGCTACAAGCAGCCGATCGCTCCATGTACAAGGCGAAACACGAAGGCAGAAATCGCATTCACCAACATCCCCTGTCGCAATCACTTTAAACAGGTTTTAATGCCTGGATAGTGTCAGCGTGCAAATAGCTTATTTCTCGTGGATCTGCCCGCCCAAAGATCAATGAGCGCACCCTGCGCTGAGTGATCTCATTACAGTGCCGCTTCGCCGCGCTCGTCATTGCGAATGCGGATCGCGTCGTCGATATTGCTGCAGAAAATCTTGCCGTCGCCGATGCGCCCTGTCCGAGCCGCGCCAACAATCGCCTCGATGGCCTTGTCCTTCAGCGTATCCGCCACCACCATTTCGATCTTTACCTTCGGCAATAAATCGACCGTGTACTCGCGGCCACGATAAAACTCCGTGTGACCCTTTTGCCGTCCATGTCCACGGGCTTCCAGAATCGTCATTCCCTCAATGCCCGCTTCCAGCAGAGCATCCTTTACCGCATCCAGCTTCGAAGGCTGGAGAATCGCTTCAATCTTCACCATGTGTGCAATGCCTCGGTTTGTGATACTTCACCGGCTTTTTAGCCTATCAGGCCGGACTACGATCATGCTTCAGCCCGGTGTTGATATTCGATGTACCTCAATTCACGAATTGAAGTCGTAGCCTTCTTCACCGTGTTGCGAGAGATCCAACCCCTCATTCTCATCGTCTGCGGAAACCCGCAGCCCGATTGTCTTATCGACAGCAAACAGCAGAATCGGAGTTCCAATCAGCGAAATCAGCCACGCAATGCCCGCACCGGCTGCCTGGTTGCCCAGTTGCGCCCAGTGTCCGTCCAGGACGCCAAGCGCCAGCGGCTTACCCGCGGCATCGTTGCCAAACGCAGGATTGATCACAGCCACCGCAAAGACGCCCGTAAGCAGCGCGCCCAGCGTCCCGCCCATGCCGTGTACGCCAAAGGCGTCCAGCGAATCGTCATATCCCAGCTTGCCCTTGATGATCAGCACCATGAAGGAGCAGAAGAATCCCGCAATCAGGCCGATTGCCAGCGCAGACATCGGCTGCACATAGCCGGAGGCCGGCGTAATCGCCACCAACCCTGCTACCGCGCCTGAAATTGCTCCCAGCGCTGTCGGCTTGCCGTTATGGAACCATTCGAAGACGCTCCAGCCCAGCGCCGCCGCGGCAGCGGCAAAGTGCGTATTGATAAACGCGCTGGTCGCCAGACCGCTCGCGTTCGTCGCGCTGCCCGCGTTAAATCCAAACCAGCCCACCCACAGCAGGCATGCGCCAACAAAGCTCAGCACCAGCGAGTGTGGAGGCATCGCCGTCTTTGGATATCCGAGACGTTTGCCCAGGTACAGAGCTGTAATCAGCGCCGACACGCCGGACGTAATATGCACCACCGTCCCGCCCGCAAAATCCAAACTCGGAATCTTCCCTCCGTTGGCATTCAGCAGCCCGCCCGCGCCCCACACCATGTGCGCCATCGGGCAATACACCACCAGAGACCACAGCGAGAGAAATACCGCCATGCCGCTGAACTTCATCCGCTCCGCAAACGCGCCCGTAATCAGCGCCGGCGTGATGATGGCGAACATGAGCTGGTACACCATGTATGTCTGCTCTGGAATCGTCTGCGGATAGACCTTCTCAAGCGAAGGCGTCAGCGGAACATTGTTCAGAAACAGATGCTCAAAACCGCCCACAAACCAGTTGCCGTGCCCAAAGGCCAGCGAGTAGCCCACAACCGCCCACAAAATCGTCACCAGCCCCATCATGGCGAAGCTCTGCATCATGGTGCCGAGGATGTTCTTCTTCCGCACCAGCCCGCCATAGAACAGCGCCAGCCCCGGCCCGGTCATCATGAGCACCAGTGCCGCTGAGGTCAGCATCCAGGCGTTATCGCCCGCGCTCTGCGCATTGGCAACAGCCGTGTTCAGTGCGTTGATTTGGGCCTGTGTGGATTGCGCTCCGCCTGATCCTGCTGCCTGAGCGAGGCCAAGCGCAGGCAATCCAAGAAAGACAAGCAGTGCGAGGAATCTACGCCAACAATGCATGGTTATCTGTTTCCTGTATATGAGAATGAAGAAACTGAAAAGGTTTGGAACTGATCATAGCGCACAGCAAAAGAATGACAGGCGCTCATCTTTGTGGAACTGATTCAAGATTGCCGGATCAGGCATAAAAATAGAACAAGGATTTGCCAGATTAGGTAGAAAGAAGGATTCACGAAAGAAAGATGATCAACGCAATCACCTGTATTCGGCGAATCGCGGCCATCTTCTCCGGCTGCCTGTCCGCACTCCTGCTCTCTGGACTCGCATTGCCTCCGGCGCAGGCGCTTTCCGCTGCCTGCTCCAGAATCATCATTCAAGGCGAAGTCTCATTCGGACAGGCGTGGTCCGCGCCGCTCGGTCAGGGATGGGTCTTGCGCCTGGTCCCCGTTCAGCCCGCGGACAAATACTCCGGCTGGGACATCGTGCTTGACCGCGCTGAACCAGCCGGCTTTCCGGACGCGGTCTTTCTTGCCACGCCGCCTTACGGCTCGCTCAACGAACGCGAAATCGCTACCACTTACGGCCTTCGCGCGCAGGATGCCATCGGCTGGAATCCCCGAACCTTCCGCTTCCTCACGGACCCCGCTGTCTTCCATGCTGCGCAGCAGTTGTATCTTTCATCGCATGGCGCAGCCGATCCAAAGACCGCGGCAGGCCTCCTCGATCTCATCCATTCCGCCTCCCAGGGCGAGTTACGCATCCTTGATGCCCGTATCGCACCCGGTATCGCTGATCCCGCCCGCTACGCGCAGAACTGGGCACTTTCCGCTGCGCGCGCTCCGTATCAAGTGCTGCCGCCACCCTCCGGCCAGCCCACCCCGCGCGGCGCGCTGCTCTGGATGCGCTTCACTCTGACGCTATGGCCGCCGCCGGGCTGGCGCGCGCCCGCTGGCTGGACCGCCGCCTCGTCGCCCTGCCTGCTGTCTTCCTCGGCGCATTAGATTTGCTGGGCGCATCCGGCCTGAACTGCGCAGATGCATCCCCTGCCAGATTCTCGGCATCGTATGCTTTGGGGTTCTAACCACTCGGCTTCGCTCAACTTAGCGCTGGCTATGAGGAAATAACAAAGGTATATTGGAAGATATGACGCCATCTCTGGAGCGCGACCGCTACCTCTTCGGCAGTTTGGAAAGTAGCGCATTGAACCGCGCAAAGCTTCGCGAAGTGAATTATGGCTTCGAGCAACCGGAAGGCGTATTCTTCACCACTCTCGATTTCGCCGTGAATTGGGTCCGCAAAAGTTCAGTCTGGCCCATGACATTCGGCCTTGCCTGCTGCGCCATTGAGATGATGTCGATGGGCGCTTCACGCTTTGATATTGCACGCTTCGGCGCAGAAGTCTTCCGCCCATCGCCCCGTCAATCCGACCTCATGGTCATTGCAGGCCGCGTCTCGCAGAAGATGGCCCCGGTCATTCGCCGCCTTTATGACCAGATGCCTGAGCCCAAATGGGTGATTTCCATGGGCGCTTGCGCCACTTCAGGGGGAGTATTCAATAACTACGCGCTCGTCCAGGGCGTAAATCAGATCATCCCTGTCGATGTTTATGTTCCTGGCTGTCCGCCGCGGCCTGAGCAATTGATGTATGCCATCACTTTGCTGCAGGAGAAGATTCAGCGGGAGCCGCGTAGTTTGCGCAAGACGCTCAACCTTCAGTGATCTGTCAGGCGCTGGAGCAAAGCATTTCAGCAGCAATCTCGTCAGAGCCGAATCAAGTGACGGAAGTGCCTTTGACGGCATGATTCGGGGATGATCAGGATGATTCATAGCGATGTGGCGTGGGCTGCATCATTGAAAAAATGTGCTTTAGCGGCGCCGTACTGTGATACCGTACGAGTGACGGTTTACTGGCCGTTTCAGGCGAATAATCGTGTGAGGGTAACTTCGGCGGTGTCGCGTTACGAGTCGCTTATGCACTTGACCCGGGTCTGAAATACAAAATAAAAAAGCAGTTCAGTTTGATTGCGGAGGAAAAACGGATGCATTCACAAATGAAGAAGACAGTCAGCCGAGCTTTGGCGCTGGCGGTGCTGTCTCTAGCGCCGTATGCGTTGCTAGGTCAAGGAGCGGCGAAGGGGCCGTCTTATGGGGATTCGCCATCGCGGTGGGATATATTTGCGGGCTACAGTTACCTGGGGCCGCACGATACGGTGAC
>NZ_JBEKYX010000141.1:0-8240 GCF_049510455.1 Occallatibacter sp.
CTCGGCAATGTAGACGATCTCATCACGGAGGCAGGCAAGCCCGGCTTCCACGCCGTCGAGCTTCCTGTCCGGCTCAAGGGCCACATCGAAAGCCGCGTGCGGCGATACAACTCCACCAACGTGATAGCCAAAGTTTCCGGCGCGGCCTCAGGTTCAAACGCCGTCTTCTACACAGCTCACTACGATCATCTCGGCATTGACCCGAACGCCAAGGGCGATGGTATCTACAACGGTGCGGCTGACAACGGCACAGGCTGCGGCATCATAATCGAAATGTCCCGCGCCTTCGCGCAGTCAAAGCAACGCCCGCCGCACGACATGTACTTCGCCGCCGTCACTGCGGAAGAGCAGGGCCTGCTCGGCTCGCAATATCTCGGCATGCATCCGCCTGTGCCCGCAGGGCAAATCGCGCTGGACCTGAATTACGATATGCTGCTGCCGATCGGCATACCGCGCTCAGTCTCGCTGGGCGGAGCGTGGGTATTCCAGCCTTTTCTGTCGATCAAGGTGAACTTTTTGAAGGTCACGATGAGGCGTGGGGCCGCGCGCAGGATGAAGATTATGTGGCACACCATTACCACCAGCCTTCGGATGAATATCAGCCCAGTTGGGATTTTCGTGGCAACGCCAAGCTGGCGCAGTTCGGCTTCGTGCTCGGCTGGCTCGCAAGCGAGCAACCAAAGTCGATTGCCTGGCAGCCCGGCGACGAATTCGAGGCCGCGCGGAAGAAGAGCAACTAGAGCGTCAGGTCCGCGAACAAAAACTCCCACGAGGTATCGAGATAGAGCCAACGCTGCGCGCCGAACCAGCTTGTCGGTAGAGAGGGAACGTGCAGCAAGGTGTGTCCACCGACGCAGATCATCTCTGTTCCATTCCAACCCAGGAAGGTCTGCGAGGCGAGCCCGACTCGTGCTGGATGCGTCACGCGGCGCAGGCAAACCGGGCATCGCTGACGCTGGTCCATGAGCGCCCATCGGAAGCCGAAGAGACAAAGCAGGAAATTTGCGGCCAACTGCGTAAGCTCGGCTATTTCCGAATACCCCCCGATGCGCCAGTACGCAATATCGAGCGAAGCAAAGTAAGCGATGCAGGCGACCAGCGCGAGTTTTGCTCCGAGAAAGAGCCAGCGCGCCATATTTTGCTTCCAGGATGGCCGATGCGAGCTGAAGCTCGATTCGCTCATGGAGAGCGAGGTCACGGCAGGCAGCGCCAGAGCGGCGAGGAAAAGTGCGAAAAGATAAATTCTCCACGGGCCTGCCGCGTTGCCGTTGATCGCGATACCACAAAACCACGGCTCGACCTCGCCACGCACCATAATGGAAATCCGTTCGGTGTCCATCGCATCCTGCCCGAGCTTTGTCAGATGCGCCACCACGAAGCCGGAGGTATCCTGATTTGCGGTGGCAAGCTGCGCACCCGGCACAAGAATCCACAGATCAGGATTGGTGGGCGGCTTCCATGAGCTGCACGGAAGTACTCCGGCGATCCGGGCGATCTGCTCCCCCACCTGTATCGTGCGCCCGGAGACATGCGGGTCGGAGCCAAAGCTGCGAGTCCACATTTCATAGCTCAAAACCACTTGCGGAAGACTCCGGTTCGTGTCGGCTGCTTCATTCGCAGCACGGACAGGAAGGCCCAGCAGGGCCATCATATTTGTGCTGGCCAAAGCTACAGTGAATTTGCCACTACGCGTTGCTGATAGAGCCACCGTCTGCGTGTCCGTGCGATAAAACCCGAGTCCGTCAAAATATCGCTGGTAGCTCGATCTCCAATTTTGAAACTCCGTGTAGGAGACCGCCGGCACCTGTTTGTCGTTCAAATCGGTTGCCGCAATCACGATCAGATTCGGCCTCACCGGATGAAGAACAGTATCGTATTCCGCGCGAACGCCAGGGAACAAGCAGGCGAGTGTTGCGCAGAGAACAAATAGCAACGCGAGCCATAGCAGACATTGCGTTGCCGAGCTGTGCATGCTTACTGTCTTTCTTTGCTCATCATGAGCCAGTCGCCGCATGCACTGTGCATCCGCGAAAGAGCCGAGGCAGAACGCGGCTACCTCGCGTTGAGCCTGCCAGCAGAACGCGCTGCTCTCAATGCGCGCGTCTGTTACATGCCAAAATTCCGCTCTCCATTCGCGGAGCCATTCTTCTCGCCGGACAGCCGGTACCAGCAACGAGGCCGAATGCAGCAGGCTCAGATCCATTGCGCGAAAAACAGGATTCACTATGGAGTTCATACCTGCTGCGTCTCCTCAGCCGGAAAGAGACGCTCCAGCAGTGGATAGCGCTTGCGGGAAGATTCCAGGGCAGTCTTTCCGGCTGCGGCGAGCTTATAGTATTTGCGCGGCGGCCGTTGTTCCGCGTCGGCGATAGACTGGCGCTCCCACTGCGAACGAATCAGCTCGTCACGCTCCAGGCGGCGCATCGCGGGGTAAACGGTGCCGCTGGGCAGGCCTGTTACCTCCATGATGCTGAATCCATACACGTAGCCGGCATGGATTGCCTGCAGGATCATTGCGGCCGTGTGGGAAAGTTTTGTCTCGGCAGCCATAGCGGAATTCTACCTATGTAGCAAACTACTTGACAACGGGAAAATTTTGATTATGCTGAATGCTACATAGGGTGCCGGAGGCTCATCATGCTGGAAGCGCAACACCTGTTCCGAAGTTTTCGAGGCATCTCCGCCGTCAGCGATGTAAGTTTCCGTCTGGAGCCGGGCGAAATTGTCGGCTTTCTAGGCCCGAACGGTGCTGGAAAATCGACCACGGTGAAGATGATCACCGGCATGTTGCGTGCCAACGATGGCCGCGTGCTGTTTGAAGGCAAAGACATTCGCGAGGACATGGTTGCGTACCGCAGCGTGCTTGGATATGTGCCGGAAGAGGCGCATCTCTACTCGTATCTCTCCGGGCTGGAATATCTGCAGCTTGTTGGCCGGCTGCGCGGCATGGGCGAAGCTCTGATCGAAACAAAAGCTACGAGCCTGTTGCGCCATCTGCAGCTTGAGTCATGGCAGCACTCGCCCATCTCGACCTACTCCAAGGGCATGCGGCAGAGAGTGCTGATCGCGTCCGCATTGATCCACAATCCCAGGCTGCTGATCTTTGACGAACCGCTGTCGGGCTTGGATGTGTTGACAGCGCGGTTGTTTAAAGACCTGCTGGAGGAGCTGGCCGCGCAAGGCAAAGCCATTCTTTACATCTCGCACGTGCTTGAAGTGGTGGAGCAGATTTGCAATCGCGTCATTGTGATTGCAAAGGGAAAGGTGCTGGCCGATGCGCCGCCGTCCGACTTGGCCGCCATGATGAGCCTGCCGAACCTGGAGCATGTGTTTGCGCAGCTTGTGCAGCAGCAGGATACGCGCTCAGTCGCACATCAGATCACGGAGGTCATGCAGATTTCCCATGTCTGAATTCATTCAACGCATCTTCCAACGATCTGATTCTCCGGCAATGTCGCTCAATACGCAAGCAGCCCTCGGGCCGGTGCGGCAGCCGGAGCGGAGCCAGGTTTCGCATCTGGTACACCATTTTCTGGAGCGGTTCTTCAATCATGAAACGGCATCCGTGGACGGAGATGCAAAGGCGCGCATGGTGCTGATTGCCTGTGCCGCAGGCCTGCCGGGCTTTGTAGTGGCGATGTACCTGTGGCCGATATACCATCCGATGATTATTTCCCCACATTCGAAGCCACCCCATGTCCTTCCGTCGTATTGGCTGCAGGTCAATCATCATTTCTTTTTCGTGACCTATTCTTTTGTAGCGATGGGGCTGGCGGTGGTCTACGAGTGGGACATGTTTTTCCCGGACCTGCTGGACGTGCTGGTGCTGGGAGCGCTGCCTATCTCAAGGAGAAGGATTTTTCTTGCACGCGTTGCCGCCATTGCGGTTCTGGTTTTCGGCTTTCTCATCGATGCAAACTTTCTTGCGCCGATGACGCTCGTTGCTGCGACTGACCCGCCAAACATGCCGCGCTTTCTTGTGGGCCACTGCGTCTCCGTTTTGATGGCCGGGCTTTTTTCAGCGGCGGCGATCCTGGCGTTCGAAGGCATGCTGATAACGATTCTTGGCGAACGATTATTCCAGAGGATTTCTCTCGCGGTGCAAGGCGTAATGGTCACTGTGCTGGTGATAGTGTTGCTGCTGTTTCCGGTGCTCTCCGGAGTTACGCCTGCTCTGCTGCAATCGCACAGCGCAATTGCGATGTGGCTTCCGCCCTACTGGTTTCTCGGCGTCGATCAATGGTTTCTGGAAGGCGCATCTGTGCTGCCGGTGTATGTAACGCTGGCAAAGGTGGCGTGCGTGGGAACGCTGATGGCGGCGGGTATCGCAACTGCAACTTATCCAATTGCGTACTTTCGGCGTGAGCGGCAGCTAGTGGAGGGTTCGGTAGCGCGCTCGCGAGCGAGAAGCGGATTAGCTCCACTGAGGTGGCTGCTCCACAGGACGGCGGTGCGATCCCCGGAGCGCCGCGCCGTGTACCACTTCATTCAGCAGACGCTCCAGCGTGTACCTCGGTACAGAATCTACCTGGTTTTGTATGGAGGTGTGGGTCTGTCGATTCTGGTGGCAACTGTTCTGCGCCTCACGGTGCGGAACGGCAGGCTGCACGCTGAAATTTCAGCGGATGGGATTCGCGCTTCCATCGGCATGGTGGCCTTCTGGGCAGTTGCAGGCTTGCGCACAACCTTCGGCTCTCCGGGCAATCGGCAGGGAAGCTGGATATGGCGCTTTCTGCATGGCAGTCCTCCACAATTTGCGTTCACGCTGGAAAAATTACTGGCTGCAAGGGTGTGGGTGATCATGAGCAGCACTGCGCTGACCATAAGCACGATCGCACTCTTTCACATAATTGCTCCGGCAGAGCTTCCTGGTTTTCAATCTACGATTGCGCAACTGATTGTTGCCGCTGGAATGTGTTTGCTGCTTACGGATTTTGGTTTTCTGCATGTTGTTACTGCTCCGTTCACAGGAGGAGCACCTCAGACGGAGGACAATCTTGCATTCACATTGCTGCGCTTTTTCACGTTCTTTCCTTTGACGGTCTGGCTGTCTGAGGCTGCTGAACAATGGATTGAAGCTAACTGGCTGCATGCCGGAGCCGCTGTGATGATGATTGCTGTGGCACATTTATGGCTGCGATGGAAATACAGGGACGTTGTTCGGATTCATTGCGATCAGATTGAGCTTGAAGAAGGCGAAGACGATTTTCCCATGAAGCTTGGGCTGCGTTATTGACCGGAAGTCTGGCGCAGTACCGCGTATGCTGTCAGAGGTTCTCCATTCAAGTGCGGAGGGATGGCTGCGGTGAAATCGATGATGTCGTGGATGCGCTGCTCTTGTTGTTTTCTCTTTCTGCTGCAAATTGGTTTTGCGCAGGAGGTCAGTTTTCATATCACTCCATTGCGTCCGGTGGAGGAGCTGCGCGCGGAGGCGCTCACGGCTCAGCCGCCTCATGAAGAGGGAAGCTTTCGCAAGCCTGATCTGGTGGAATTGATCAAACTTGATCCGACGATCAAGCTGGATATTCGTTATGCCACGACGAACAATTTTCTTGGCACGCCGGTGTACACGCAGGCGAGGGCTTTTCTGCAGCGTCCGGCGGCAGAGGCGCTGGTGCGCGCGAATCATGAGCTTAAGAGCCGTGGATACGGCCTGATCATTCATGATGGCTACCGCCCGTGGTATGTGACGAAGATCTTCTGGGATGCTACGCCGGACGATAAGAAGATCTTTGTCGCCGATCCAGCCAAAGGCTCGGTGCATAATCGCGGATGCGCCGTGGATCTTTCTCTATACGACCTGGCGACGGGCAAGGAAGTGAAGATGCCGAGCGGCTATGACGAGATGACGGAGCGCGCGTATGCAGACTACGCCGGCGGCACAGATGCCGAGCGTGCTCTGCGTGAGCTTCTGCGCCACGCGATGGAAGCCCAGGGATTCGCCGTCATTCCCAAAGAGTGGTGGCACTTCGACTATAAGGACTGGAAGCTCTACCCGATCCAGAATGTGCGGTTCGAGGATCTGGGCCTGTAGATATTGCCAGAGAAAACCGCACGAAGCGCAGTCGCCTGGACGGTCAGTCCCCGTGATGAATCTGCGCAGCTCAAATCATACCGGGACAGCAATCGCTTCACATCCTTCGCTGCCACCGCTCGGGGTCGCGGCTGCCATGAAAACATGCAGCACAGCCAGAGTCTCGTCCGGATCGATAATAAACATGAGCGCGTAAGGAAAATGCCGCAGTAAGGCTCGGCGAATGTTCTTGTAAACAACCGGAAATTGCCGGGGATTTGCGCTCATCCGTTTTATCACGGCATCCACTGCAACACGGAAACGTCTACCCACCCCAGGGGCCTCGTTCTCATACCAATCCTGCGCCTCGATTAACTCCTCACGCGCAATCGGAGTAAAGATAACGTATTTATCGTTCATCAATAAGTTCCCGCTGGTATATATGTCACTGCATAGGCAACGTCAGAAAGACATTCGTAATTGCCCTACGGACAACGTTGCTCCATTTCGGTCTTCAACTGTGCCCAAGAAATGCCACTACGTCTGTCTTGATCCAGCGAATCGAGACGGCGATCGAGTTCCGCCTGCTGAGCGGCAGTCAAGGGCAGTTGCTCGTCTTCCAGGCTGTCCCAAAGCTGCGAGATGAGCGCCAGGCGCTCCGGGGGCGTCAGCCGTGCAAGCTCGTCCTGATTCAGAAATTCCATGTCTTACAGCCTACGAGAAAACCCAAACACGCTCAAGCCCCATTGCAGCCTCAATAGTAATCCGCGCAGCTCATGTAGTAGCCGCAGTGGGTGCAGACGAGCTTGCAGCGGTGGCTGGTGAGGCGGTGGCTGCAGTTAGGGCAGACCTGGCAATGGTGATCGATGGGCGCTTCGGCGGCGCTGGATTCGAGCCCGGACGCGATGGGCAATTGTGAAAAATCATCGGTCATTCCGGATTTCAGCAGGCCGGGCACGCAGGGCAGCATGGGGAAGAGGTTAGCATGGAGGAGAGGGCAGAATGAGCGGAGAGAATTCCGCGCGTGCCCGAACCATTAACCCCGGCTACTCTGCTGCGCTGTGCCGCATCCGAGATGAAAGCCGACGGCAACGACCACACGAACCCCCCAAGGAGGAAGCAGAATGGCAAGCAAAGCTAGCGCGGTTTGGACAGGTTCCCTGAAGGAAGGCAAGGGCACGATTTCAACGGCAACAGGCGTGTTGAAGGACGCCAACTACTCGTTCGCCACACGGTTTGAGGGCGCTGATTCAGGCACCACGCCGGAAGAGCTGATTGCCGCGGCGCACGCGAGCTGCTTTTCGATGGCTCTTGGCGCACAACTCGGCGGCTCAGGGCTGACACCGGAGTCGATTGAGACTGAGGCGGCAGTAACGCTGGCCAAGGTGGATGGCGGCTTTGCGATCACCAAGATTACGCTGACCACCAAGGCGAAGGTTCCCGGCGCGACCAAAGAAGTTTTTGACACAGCGGCGGCGAATGCCAAGGCCGGCTGCCCGATCTCGAAGCTGTTTGCGAACAACACGGAGCTCGTGCTGGACGCGACGCTGGTGTAGTTCTCCACAAATGCACTTCCGCAGGAGGCCGATTCCGTGAGGAGCCGGCCTTTTTGCGTTGCGATACACTTGTGCGGATATGAAGACCTACAGGTTCAAGGCGAAGATCGGCGGTGAGTCTGGCGACAACTGCTCGGTCTACTTTCCCTACGACGCGGAGAAGGAATTCGGCACACGCGCGCGGGTTCCGGTGAAGGCCACCTTTGACGGCGCGCCTTACAGCGGATCGCTGGCAAAATATAGCTCGGTACAGCACCGTATCCCAGTCATCGAGGCCATTCGGGCGCAGATCGGCAAGAACATCGGCGACACGATTGATGTCACGATTACCAGGGACGAGTCCGAGCGGACGGTCGAGACGCCGGAGGATTTAGCCAAGCTGCTGAAGAAGGAAAAGCTGGAGGCGATTTTTGAAAAGCTGAGCTACTCACATCGCAAGGAGTACGTGCGATGGATTACGGAAGCCAAGAAGGAAGAGACGCGGCAGCGGCGGCTGGCGAAGGCCATGGAGATGTTGAGAAATGGGATAAAAACGCCCGGCTGAGAGGCGCAGGGCCGACGCATCTTAATTGCTATATGAGTGGATGTCGATAGCGGTTGGGATGGAGGGAGGAACAATCCCCTGAAGTATTTCGCCGATTTGCGCGATCCACGGGTAGAGCGGACGCGCG
>NZ_JBEKYX010000142.1:0-7794 GCF_049510455.1 Occallatibacter sp.
CTGCTCCAAAGAAACATAGCTGAACATCCCATCCTGAACCTGCTCAGTTCCACGCATAATCAGTAGACGAATCTACGCACAACCCCGTTGCGGAGAGCTGCCTTTTTCAACAAGTTCCTAGATCATCATCCTGAGAGTCTTAAATCTGGATCGGAGCAATACGCTGTCGCAAGCAAGATTCGCCCTGGTCAAAAACTCTCCAACGTCAGAGGCGGTTCAAATGCAGTACACACGTGGGAACTGCCAGAAATCTTTGGCAAAACGACTGCGCGAGAAAAACGAGTGCTGGAGGCGGTTATGAGGTTGCGCAGACAAATGCGAACGCGTGATTTGGGAGACGCCGACCCAGTACACATCTCCTCACTCAGCGAGCACTTAGGATTTGCAACAGAAGCAGATGTGCAACGCTTGATAAAAAAGACATTTTTGCGGAACTCCGGGTCCGGTATCGATCTGACCCATACATTCAATGGAACATTCAGGCGACTGAAATGGGATGGGCTCGCCTTGACTGTAGATACACGTTTCGGTGACCCGAGGTATTTTCTACATCCGGAGGACAATCGAGGTTTTTCTTTTCGTGAAGCTGCACGAATCCAGGGATTTCCTGACAGCTTTAAATTCGTGGGCTCCAAGACCGATAAATTTCGCTTGATTGGCAATGCGGTTCCCCCGCCTGTCGCGTGCAGCCTTGCTACAGCGATAAAGGAACAATTGCTTGATGAACGCTAATTTGGCACGCATTCTCCGGGATTGGGCTTTGTCCATGCCAGACGGGCCTGAACTTCAGCGTATTCAATCACAGGTTGAATATTTCTGTGACGAACTCTACGAGGAATACGAACCGACAAGGGGAGCCCATCCAGATTTCTGGGAACGTCTCGACAAATGGCTAAAAAACATATCTGGCGATGATGAGAAGAAATCCTTATTTCGACTTATTCCGTTTATCTTCTTTCTTGGCCCAAGGGAAATGGAATGCCTGTATAAAGCCTCCTTCCAGCATCACATCCTTTCTTGGATTGTAGAGTCCATCTCATCGCCGCTGCACGATCCAGGTCTGAATCAGACCATCGATGCGGAGACCAGCAAAACTTGGTTTTGTCCCATTACCGACAGCATGCGTATCAATGCCTTCTATCATTACAATTCCATTATTGGAAGGGATTTTCGTCCAGACTGGCGCTCGCTAGCCTGCTTCGGAGATGTGGCAAAAATCGAGGATTACATTGCAAAAGAAGGCATAAAACGTATTGTGCTTCTCGAAGATTTTGTCGGAAGCGGCAGCCAGATGTTCCACGCCGTCAGATATGCTGCAAGTCTGCCATCGCATCTGCCGGTCCTCGTTATTCCACTAATAATGAGCCCTCGTGCGGAGCCGGTGGTGGCTCTCTTGAAAAAGCGTTATGCGAATGTAGAAGTTCGTCCAGTTCTTCAGCTTTCATCTTCTACGCTGATAAAACGCGTACCTGATCCCGAAGAAATTTCATTGGCACCATCGGTGCGGGCATTGGCAATTCAGGTAGAGACGCAAATGACCGCGGGGCTTTCTCCTGCAAGTTTGACAAAGTGGTACGGGCCATTCGGATTTGATAGGAGTGGAGCACTGCTGGTGATGTATACAAATTGTCCCGACAATGCATTACCACTGATCCATCACGTTGCTCCGCAGTGGAGCCCACTATTTCCCAGGTCTTCGAGGCTCTAATCATGCAGAGGCGGATCAATCCTTTCAACGAGCTCTATGTGACTGAGTCAATCAGTTCCTCTCAGTTTGTCAAGATTTTCAGCCCTGCATTGATAAGGAACGCCGAACCCCTTTTCCTGCCCGGTAACGTCATTCTGAGCGGTGTTCAGGGCAGTGGAAAGAGCATGTTGCTCGATCTACTGAAACCACGTGTACGGATTGCTTATAGTGAGGCGAATGTTCAATATCCCATCGATGAATTTAATAAAAGGTTCATTGGCGCTGGCATCAACCTAATTCGGAATCGCGCGATTGATTTCGGTCAGCGCCAGATGGCCAAGGATCCCAGCGAGCATGAAGAGGTTGCACCTCTCTTCTTCGCAGACTTCCTAAATCACTGGTTGGTAATGGACATTCTTCGCTCGATTGAGGTGCTTTCGACTGATGCAGGCGCCTCAACAGCACTTCAGCTCGATACGGACCCGAGCCATCGCGACGCCTTTGCAGCGAAGCTAGCAAGCTCTTCAGCCTGGCTGGGTAGCCTCGAAGGAGTGACGACGTGGGCTGGGCTCAAGGAGCATCTTGGCACTCGAATCGCAGCCTACTTCGCCTTTTTGAATTTCAATCGCGATGCACTCCCCGATGAATTCAACACGACCAAGACCTCGGTTGGCGAACCGGTGAGCGCGGCGGCAGACGCTCTGAAGACTTGCGGGATAACTCCCCAAGATGTTCATATTTTCCTCCAGATCGACCAGTATGAGGAACTTTGCCGACTCGAAGGACTGTATTCGAAATTCGGTCCTCTCTATCGTCAGATGGTCAACAAGGCGCTGGGCCTCCGCAATCCGAGCGTTTCATATCGTATTGGCACCCGAACGTACGCATTGGAAGACGATCTTTTCATTTATGGGACCACCGCAAAACTTGAGCGTGATCGAAACTATAAGCACGTTGACCTTGATAGCGTCCTCAGAAGACGGGAAAACGTGAAAAGCTACATCTTTCCAGCGTTTGCAAAAGATGTATTTGCAAAAAGGCTAGCACTCGCGGGCTATGAGAGCGAGGATCTTCCCAACAGTTTGGATCACGTACTTGGGGAAGGCCCAACTCCTTCAGAACGCGCAAAGATAGTTGCAGGTAAGACACCACAAAATGCAGTCGCAATTGAGCCAGAATGGGGCGATGAAATCAATTCAACCTTGATTCGGATTGCCATGGATGCCCCCCTGGAAGGACGCCTAACCGAGGCTTGGATTCGACAGAAAATTGCGTCGTCACCTCAGAGTGTCATCAATCTTGGCACAATATCCGATTGGAAGAAGAAGACCTGGTGGAGAAAGGAACGCGTCGAACAGGCTCTAATTCAGATTGCAGGCAGATGCCGGCGTCAGCGAATGCTCTGGTCTGGAGTTGAGGACATCATTCAATTGAGTGGAAGCAATATTCTTGTGTTTGTCAGCATTTGCCAGCACATCTGGAATGCATGGTTGCGCACGATGCCAATGGACTCATCGCGAGAGATCAGTCGAATTGAAGATGACATTCAGGCCTTGGGTGTCCACGAAGCAAGCACTCACTGGTACACCAAGATTCCGGAAGAAAAAGATGGAAATACCCGCCAGCGATTTATAAGTTTCGTCGCGAATCTTCTGGAGCGAAAAATGTTTTTAGACGTCGCAATGTCCTACCCCGGACATAGCGGCTTTTCTGTCGCTCTTCATGAATTGGACTTGGACCCGGAAACTAGAAGGTTCCTTGAGGATGCGGTCGATTATGGCGCCCTTTTTGATTCTCCGCATACAACCAAAGGCAGCGACCGAAAGCCGAGGCGCAAGTTTTACCTCAATCCAATACTGACTCCACATTTTAGGCTCCCCCACATTCGTACGAAAGAACCGTATTATGTTTCCGTCGGGGACTTGAGAAAGTGGATGCAGGCTGCTGGTGTGGGAACTGATTCAAGCACTCTTCAACAGCGAACATACGTACAGGACGAGTTTGTCTGGCAAGACGAGGATGGCAAATGAAATACCGTCCTTGGGGGCAACTTTCTTGGCTGGTGAAAAGGACTGCTCTCACCTGGTCACTTATCAATTCCTATTCGATGGAAATGAGGTCCATCGCAGCGCATAATGCGCTGTGTGATATCGGCGATCTTGTTGAGACCTTTACGCTAAACATAGCGAGTCCGGCATCACGTTTTTCGGCGCGTCATGCTGCACTGAAAGAAGAGAATCGGAAACTGCTGAATACGGGGAAACATCAAACGAATATTTATGATGTTGAATTGTTCTCTTCAGACGCCGTGATTGTAGGTCTCATACAGGACATAATTGCTCGTGGGACAAAGAACATCATTCTTGACATTAGTTGTATGCCAAAACGTTTCTTTTTTCCATTCCTGAAGTTGCTGATAAAGGCTGCCAGTGTTGAAAACTTGATCGCAGCCTACGCTGTACCTCAGGGCTACCACGGTGGCATGCTGGCTGAAGATCATAGCCCTCTCCAGAGCCTTCCATTGTTTGGCCAGACATTGTTTGACGATAACATTGACCTAGCTGTTATCGGGGTCGGCTTTGTACCTCTTGGAATCGCCTCGCTATTAGATACATACAAAAACCGCGCAGTTCCGGTCGAACTCCTGTTTCCGTTTCCACCGGGACCTCCGTTCTATCAAAGAAATTGGCGGTTCATTGAGGAGATCCGTCACACGCTCGTAAATGAGGGAAGTGACCCTCGGCGCATTCACGCCGTAGATTTGTCCACCGCATTTGAGCATATCGAGGCGCTATGTGCTGATGGCGCAAAGCGTGCAGCGTTCGCACCTTACGGACCGAAACCCATCTCGCTTGCGATGGCCCTTTATGCAATTGCCCACGATTGTCCCGTGTACTATACGCAACCTCGTGTCTATCACCCCGAATACTCACAAGGGATAAACAAGATCAATGGGCAAGCAAATATAAATGCCTACGCGCTCCGGCTAAACGGGCACAAGTTTTATTGATGCTTAGTTGTTCTCCTCACTGAGAAATCGACGACGCCACGCGCCTGAAAGAACGTGAGCGAGGCTTCGCACTAACATTCAAGGGCTACGTTCCGATTTCCAAAATGGCCCACAATTTGTTGACGTCCTTCGGACGTTTCGTGCATTGGCCAGTTGAATCCAATGGTTATTGAGAAACTAGTCTTTGTTGACACTGCTCCACTCGATCAAGCCGGCCGAATAATGACGATAACGAGCTCTCATCAATCCGTAATAGGCACTCATGGAAGGCATTATTGGTCAACTGCTGCATATGTCTGAGGACTTCACGCCCGCGTCTGGTGAGCGGTGTCAGGAGTATTGGGGCGACTTGCCGATCCTTGTCAATCAGGTAGTCGGAATAGTCGTAGTAAACAAGTCCTTGACTTACGATGAACTTTATATACCGTTCCAGAAAATCATGCTCTTCGAAACTGACATAGACACCAAACTCGTCTGCTCTGATCTCTGCAATCTCCATGCAAAGAGACATGGAAAAGAACAGTTTCCGTCCAATGTCGGCGAGTCCAAAACCGAACAGTTCGAAGAAGCTCATGCGGAAGCCAGGATTGCGACGCGACTGACTTCACGGCTGGCACGTTTACCCGATAGATTGCACTCCCAAACAACGAGCACCGACCAACCGAGTCGTCTATTCTGCAAATCGGTTCTCTGATCCCGAAGTTGGTTGTTGCGAATCTTTGGGTGCCAATAATCTATGCGGGATTTTGGCAGATGTCCGTCAACACAGCTATGCCCGTGCCAGAAGCAGCCCCTTACTTGAATCAGCGTCCGGTACTTTGGAAGCACAATGTCCGGTTTGCCAGCCAGGGTGGAATCATGGACTCGGAACCGAAACCCAAGTCGATGAAGTGCGCTGCGAAGCACGATCTCAGGCTTAGTATCCTTGGCTTTGATGGCTCGCATGACGGCGGAGCGCTTTTCCGGATTGAATACATCTGCCATTAAATGCCCAGACAGCGACGTAATGCGACTGCTAGATGCCAAGCCATTCGAGGAGCGACGGCCTCGCTCACAAGACGAGTCTGTGCAGAGATGTGTCCTTTGAGCACGTACGACTTTGGAAAGGACTTTAGCAGCATGGCCTCGTATATGCTTAAGCGGCGGCTGCCGCTGGGGTGAACATGGACTTCGCGGTTGCCGTATGCAACAGTCCAACTCGGCTGATCCCAAGCAAGTGTTCTAAAGCTTCTGCCCCATGACTGCCCTTCGATTAGCGCGCCCTTCGTCTGAAACTTCTTTGAACGCGGAACCATGCACCAGTGGTTTGGATGAACATCAGGGGACGATGGATCCAATCCCCTTCTATTGAACACCGGTGCCGGGAGTGGCTCAATGGTTTCCCTCACCGTCCTGATTCTTACCTCTGGTTTAGGCCAGTTCCAGACAGCTTCCGGATGGAGCGTTCGATTGAGCCCAACTATAAAAACCCGCGGCCGAACCTGCGGAACCCCGAAATTGCGCGCGTCGAGCGTATTTTCAAAAATCTCGAAGCCCGCATCCGAAAATAGGCTCTTAAAGTGGTCGTACCGATGGCGATGTTTCACGCCGAGCAGCCCCGGCACATTTTCAAAGACAAAGAATGAGAGTGGGCGCTGCTTATTCAACCGCTTAAGCAGGTTGGCATATGCCGCAGGAAGGGAATGCCGGGGATCATCATCCGTTTGATGGACATTCGAAACGCTGAAGCTTTGACAGGGCGGACCTCCAACAACTCCTGACACCCGAAGCGGTGATTCATTCAATTCGTCGATTGTGGCGGGGCTTAGCTTGCTAATGTCCCTTCGGAACACCTTGCTATCGGGGTGGTTGGCAGCGAATGTACTGACGCAATCCTGGTCAACATCAAAAGCGATGTCAGTCTTGAACCCTGCTTCCCTGAAGCCTTCGTCCAAGCCACCAGGTCCGCAAAAAAGGCTCAAGAGATGCAAGTCTGATTTTGACCGTGAATTCTTGATTCGAGTCGGTGCAACGACTCGTAGGGAATTCGTTTACGAAAGAGCAGCACCGGGCGGCGTTTGCCGGTGTCGCACAGGCAGACCGCCGATTGCGGGATCTCCGCGATTATGGCTGGGTGATCCTGCATCCACAAGGCGCGGCAGGCGCAATAACCGGCTGCTGCAAGCAACGAAAGGAGAAGAGTATATGGCGAATGTTTACGTAGAGGCCAGGCCTAAGGGGCGCCCTGAAGGGTCCCGGATCGAAGATTACGTGGTCGAAACTCAAGGCGATCAGGTACTCGGCACTTTTGGCACTCAGAGGGCAGGCATCGGTTGGTCAAAGGCAAATGGCCACACCCCCCACGTCGCTCGCGTTCGGCACCTCAATGATAAGAAGAGGCCTGATCATTGGCGGGCCGTCTGAGACGCGCTAGGGCACCCCGGAGCGCTCGCCGGCTGTTTTATGCGACATGGTTTTCTGGGGCACATATGCGGCTCGCAGTAGAAACGATCGGGAAATGGCGAGGGTATCGACGAACTGGAATGTGTATCGATGGCTTAGAGTTCAAACTCCGAGGTGAGAAACATGGATGATAAGAAGGAAAAGAAGTTCAAAATCTTCGTTAACCAAGACGAGCATGAGATCGACACTCACACAATCTCCTATGCGCGAGTCGTGGATCTTTATCTAGGGGAGGGCGGCGCACCTTCGAAAGAATATCTCGTCAAGTACTCCCACGGCCCCTTGGAGAATCCAAGCGGCACTCTCGCCCCAGGGCACGAAGTTCAGGTGAAAGATGGCATGCGATTTAGGGTTTCGGGAACTGGCGAGTCTTAATCCCTTCGTCCAAGATCTTGTTGAGCAGGGATATCATCTGGATTTCGTCCACGGTTAGTTTTTCATCTATGGCCTGCCATACCTCGATAAAGCGGGAAGTCTGAGACATGGCGATTGGATTAGCCCGGTCGATTTGACACAGGGGGGAGCACTTGATCCCCCTAGGAACTTGTTGAAAAAGGCAGCTCTCCGCAACGGGGTTGTGCGTAGATTCGTCTACTGATTATGCGTGGAACTGAGCAGGTTCAGGATGGGATGTTCAGCTATGTTTCTTTGGAGC
>NZ_JBEKYX010000143.1:0-7655 GCF_049510455.1 Occallatibacter sp.
AGCGGCCCAGGTTTTGCAGAGCGCTATCCAGCAGCTAAACGGGCCAGACCGCGCTGTAGATCTCATCGAACAGGTGCTGAAACTCCGTTCGACTCAGCCCCTGGCCTGATCCGCCTCATTCATCCCGGAAGAACAGGACGAGACCTCAGCGTCGTCGATAGCACTCATCGATAACATCCTCTTGCACGCGCGGATGCCAATGTATTGGCAAAAAGCCAGCCATCTGGCACCTCTGCTATGAGTCATGCCCTCTGGTCGATTCTGCCAAACTAATTTGTCGCATTTGACATTCGCTTTCTAGCGCGGTCCGACTCTGTCGCATTGTTTGGCACCTCATTTGCTTATAGCGATAGCGAGTTCGGAAACTGCAAGGCCGAATTCAAGCAGAGCAAGTCGCGCGTTGGCCTCGTTAGCCTGCCAATGTCCCTATTCCAAACCGTGGAGCAACATGCCGGAGAAAAGTCTGAAGTGTATCCGGGTAGTCCGGTTGCTGAGTCCAAGTAAATTCTCTTTCGATCAAATTGGAGCCCTTTCATTGCACCGTATCGCAGCGTGCTCATGGATTTTGATAGTGGCACTCTCCGTGCCTCTTTCAGCGCAACAAACAGGAACATATGGGCAAATGGGTCAGGCTGTACAGTTGCCTGCGTCAGGCCGCACTATGCAGACCCCTGGTACCGTGAACTCGCAGCAAACGACCTCGGGAGTAAGCAACAGCGTCCTTCAGCCTTCTATTACGGTGACGGGCAACTACCAGGGAAGCGTACCCGGAACTCCTATCCCGGCTGGACCCTTGAGGCTTTCGCTTCCCGATGCCGTAAAGCGAGGATTGCAAACTAACCTCGGGATCGTTACGTCGGGCGTCTCATCTTCAATCGTCCGCGCCCAGCGTGCGCAGGCTTTGAGCCAATTGTTTCCGCAAATCACAGCCAGCATAGGCGCGACCGAAACTCAGATCAATCTCGCAGCATATGGTCTGAATACGCTTGGTGCATCACTGGGAGTAAATTTCCCTTCGATTGTTGGTCCGTTCCAATATGTCCAGGCTCAAGGCAACCTTAATTGGAATGCGCTGAGTGTGACGAACGTCCGGAATTACCAAGTGGCCAACACGGTCGACCATGCCTCGCGACTAAGCGAGAGGGATACGCGAGAGCTGGTGGTGTTGGCCGTTGGAGGAACTTATCTCCAGATTCTTTCGGCCTCCGCGAGGATTGATGCGCAACGTGTGCAGGTCAAATATGCCCAGGCGACGTATGACCGGGCAAATACTCAACTGAGTGCTGGAACCAACACTCGTGTCGACATGACCAGAAGTCTCGTGCAACTGCAGTCCGAGCAGGAGAGGCTGCTTGCGCTCGAAGGTGATTACCAGCAACAGAAGATTGCTTTCGCACGCCTGATCGGGCTCCCTCAAGACGCAGAGCTAATTTTCACCGAGCAATTAGGTTCTACCGACCTTCAGCCCGTCGAAGAGGCAGATGCACTGCATGCAGCGCTCCTGCACCGATGGGATCTCCAGTCTGCTGAGGCCCAAATGCACGCGGCTGAACAAACTGTCTCCGCCGCTCGCAGTGAGAGGCTTCCTTCGCTATCGTTCAACGGTTACTACGGCGCCATGGGCCCCAGACCTACGGATTCCCATGGCGTCTTCGTTGCTTCGGGAACGCTGAGTGTCCCTGTTTTCGACGGCGGAAAGATCAGTGCGGACGTTCAACAGGCTCGCGCGACGTTGCGTCAACGGCAGGCCGAGTATGAAGACCAGAAGGCCAAAGTGGAGCAGGACGTGCGTAATGCTCTCATCCAACTCCGTACTGCGTTGGGTCAGGTCAAGCTCGCAGAATCTAATAGGCAATATGCGCGCGAAACCTTGACCCAGGTGAACGATCGTTTCGATGCCGGCGTAACCAACACGGTGGAGGTGGTCCAGGCGCAGCAGCAGGAAGCGGCCGCCGAAAACGACTACATCTCCGGGCTTTACGCGATGAATCTGGCACGGCTCACACTTGCCCGCGCTATCGGTGATGCGGAGACAGAACTCTCGTCCTTGTTCCCCGGCGATAAACATTGATGTTTTGGAAGACATTCAGACAAACAGGGCTTATTTATGAACGCAGAACAGCAGACATCTGAGCTGGTGGATCAAGGCTCGGCAGAAGAAAGGCAGACCCCACGAATGAACTCCGTTCAGGATGAGAAATCGGCTCAGCCGCCGCAAGAAAAAGGCAAGCGTAAAGGTATGCTGATGATCTTCGCGGCCATACTTGTTATCGCTGCAATCGGCGGCTTGCTTTACTGGCTTCACGCGCGACACTACGAAGACACAGACGACGCGCAGATCGACGGGAATCTCAGTCCGATTGGGACCCGCATTGACGGAACTGTCGTTAAAGTTTATGTACAGAACAATCAGATGGTGAAGGTCGGCGATCCTCTGGTTGATTTGGATCCGCGCGACAATCAGGTAAAAGCCGATCAGGTGCAGGCACAACTGGCACAGGCTCGAAGCCAACTTGCCGGCGAGAGGCCCAACATACCGATTACCGAGGTCGAGAATTCCACCAATATTCTGAGTGCAAAGGCCGATGTCGCGAGCGCAGAAGCGGCGGTTGCGGCCGCGGAGCGAGACCGGGATCAGGCCGAGGCTCAGGTCCTGCAGCAAGAAGCCGCGAACGCAAGAGCGCAAAGCGATCTACAGCGTTACACGATCCTGGCTGAGAAGCAGGAAATCTCAAAGAGCGATTTCGATCAGTACAGTTCAAATGCCAAGCAACAAGCAGCCAATCTTCAGGCGGTACAGGCGGCGGTGCTCGCCGCTGCGCGAACAGTTGATCAGCGCAAGGCTCAGTTGGATCAGGTACGGAGCAAACTCGTGCTAAATGAGAAGAATGCCGCGCCGCAATTATCGATTCGTCATGCTTCAGTCGAGCAACAAATGGCAAACCTCCAGACTGCTGAATCGCTGCTTGAACAAGCACAGTTAAACCTCGGCTATACCAAAATTGTGGCGCCGGTCGCTGGAATTGTAATGAAGCGTTTTGCCCAGGTCGGCTCTCGTGTCAATGACGGGCAGCAGTTGCTTACGATCTCCGAGGTGGGCGATCTCTGGGTAACGGCCAATTTTAAGGAAACGCAGCTTCTTCACATGCTTCCCGGCCAGCACGCGACCATTCACGTCGATTCACTGGACCGCGATTTCAGCGGATCGGTAGATACGATTGGCGGAGCCACAGGATCGATCGCCAGTACTCTACCTGCGGAAAATGCGACCGGCAACTACGTCAAGGTCGTCCAACGAATCCCGGTAAGAATCAAACTAGATCCCAATCAGGAAGGGCTCGACCGACTGCGTCCCGGCATGTCAGCTGACCCTGAGGTCCACGTCGAGTAGACGAAATGATTGCTTCCGCACAGAAGCAAGTTAGATGCGAAGGAAGGTAATGGCTTCAGCAGACACTCAAGAATATAGCGACTGGAAGCCGCGGTATAACCCGTGGTTGATTGCGGTTGTTGTTGCAATGGCAGCTTTCATGGAGGTGCTCGACACCAGCATTGCCAATGTGGCGTTGCCGCACATGGCCGGCAATCTAGGCGCAAGCCAGGACCAGAGCACCTGGGTTCTCACGTCGTACCTCGTATCGAACGCCATTGTTTTGCCTATTACTGGGTGGCTCACCTCCGTCATAGGGCGTAAGCGCTTTTTTCTTATCTGCATCGTGATATTCACGGTTTCTTCTTTGCTTTGTGGAGTAGCTCCAAATCTGCCATTTCTTCTGCTCGCCCGAGTGATTCAAGGGGCCGGCGGTGGCGGGTTGCAGCCTATGGCTCAGTCAATTCTGGCCGACATCTTTCCTCCGGAAAAACGCTCCTTGGCGTTTTCCCTCTATGCAGTCACAGCGGTATGTGCCCCAGCGCTCGGACCCACCCTGGGAGGATGGCTCACTGACAATTACTCTTGGCGCTGGATCTTTTTCATCAATCTGCCGGTGGGTTTGCTCACGATGTTCCTGGTCCGTTACCTGGTCGACGACCCACCATTCCTTAAGCGAAGAACTCTCCGCGAGAGCAAGCTCGACTATATTGGCCTGTCAGCTCTTGCCCTGGGGATCGCAGCGCTACAGATCGCTCTCGACAAGGGGCAGGAGGACGACTGGTTCAGTTCGCATTTCATCACCACACTCATTGTCGTCGCAGTCGTTTGTCTCACGTTCCTGGTGATCTGGGAGTGGTACGAGAAGAATCCTATTGTTGACGTGCGCCTGTTCAAGTACTTCAACTTTTCCGCCGCAAACGTCATGATGTTCCTGGTCGGGGCCGTCTCTTTCTCGTCCACCGTTCTTATGCCACAGTTTTTACAAAGCCTTATGGGGTATACGGCACAAAAGGCTGGGATGGTGCTATCCGGGGCGGCATTGATCCTGCTCATTGAATTGCCGGTCGTGGGACTTCTAAGCTCTAAAATTCAAGGCCGCTATCTGATGGCTGGAGGCTGGGGCGCGTTATCCATCGCGATGTATATCTCCACCAGGCAGATGGACCTGCTGATGAGTTTCAATTCAGCCGCAATCTTACGAGTCATTCAATACATCCCTATCGGCTTTATCTTCATTCCAGCAACGACGGTCGCTTACGTCGGGATTCCTCGAGACAAGAGCAATTCGGTGTCGGGTTTGGTCAACTTCGTGCGCAACCTGGGAAGCAGCTTTGGAACATCAGCGGTAACTACCATCTTGGCGCAGCGATCGCAATTCCATCAGGTCCGATTGACTGAACACACGACAACAGGGGACATCAACTTTCAGAACATGCTATCCGGAACTGCTCAAAAAGCTCAGTCCATGGCTGGAATGGGACATGCGGATGCGAGCCAAATGGGGCTGGCGCAGATCTATCAGACAGTCCAGAGCCAGGCATCCGCACTGTCCTATCTGGACGTCTTTCACATCTTGATGGTGATCGGCGGCGTCATGTTCTTCCTGTCATTTCTATTGCGAGGCAACAAGCCAAAGAAGGAGGCTATGTCAGCGCACTAGCCACGAATTATCTCAACGGTGAGTGATCGGACGATCAAGGACGGCTACATTTCTGATGCTTAAGGTGCGGCGTTGGCGAAGAGGATCGGCGAGAGTAGGGGTTTCCGTCTCGCGAAACTAGGCAGATCGATATAAGAACAAAACATCGGTGTGGCATCTGGCATGGGCGAGTCGAATCATCCCGACACGCCACAGAACCACAAGAGCAAGGTCGAGGAAAATGCCGAGAAAGTATGCTCTGGAGCATCGAGTGAGGAAAAAGGTCGTGATCATTGGCGGCGGATTCGCCGGATTGAGCGCTGCGAAAGCACTCTCCCGTCAACCAGTAGACGTGATTCTGATCGATCGCAGGAATCATCACACTTTCCAGCCTCTTTTGTATCAGGTAGCGCTTGGTGTTCTGTCGGCCGGCGACATCGCGCAGCCTCTACGGACCGCCCTTCGGGGGACCAGAAACATTCAGATACTCCTTGACGAAGTGACACAGATCGATCCTGATCTCAGAACAATTGTCATCGGTAGCGGTTCTTTCGTTCAATACGATTACCTCGTTGTCGCTTCCGGGGCCACACACTCTTACTTCGGAAATCAGTCCTGGGAGCGCGATGCCCCTGGCCTGAAGAGCATCGACGACGCCATAGAGATACGGCGGCGCATTATGCTCGCCTTTGAACACGCGGAACGAGATTCCTGGGACAATGGCAAAACTGAGCCTGTCAACTTCACCATCATTGGCGGAGGACCGACAGGCGTCGAACTTGCCGGGGCCATTCGAGATATCTCTACGTTCATTTTGAAACGCGAGTACCGGTCTATTGATCCCACCGCGTGCAAAGTCTTGTTGCTGGAGGGATCGCCCCGAATCCTTGCCCACTATCCCGAAGAACTTTCGAGGAAAGCCGAGGACCAGTTACGGAAATTAGGGGTAGAGGTTCACACTCAAACCAGAGTCACACATGTGGATAGCGAATCCGTTTGGATCGGTGACGTTAGACTTCCGTCGACAGTGACGATATGGGCGGCTGGGGTTCAAGCGTCCCCGCTGGGAAAGTGCTTTCCACGCAGCAATGATCGAAGCGGAGCTATCGTGGTCAACGACTTTCTAAATCCAAACGGGTATGCAGACGTCTTCGTTTGTGGCGATCTTGCTCACTTCGAGCAGGATGGGGAGAGGGTTGCTGGTGTTGCGCAGCCCGCTATACAGATGGGGGAGCATGTGGCGAGGATGATCGGCGCTGATGCTTTTGGGAAACCCCGCACAGCCTTTCGCTATTTTGACAAAGGCGACATGGCAACGATTGGTCGTCACATGGCGGTTGCCGACGTCCGATGGCCGTTTCACGCGCGATTCAGTGGCTATCCGGCGTGGCTTGCATGGCTCTTGATTCATTTATTCTTCCTGGCCGGCTATAGAAGCAGGGCGTCAGTTTTCTTGTCTTGGGGGCTCACATTTCTGTCACGATTGCAAGCTGCTGGTCTCATCACAGAGAAACCAACAGGCTCAAGTGTTGATCGCCACTGAAAAGGCGAGGGTACGTAACTGTGATTTGAAAGGAGAGCACAACACATTGGATATCTTCGGAGTAGTCGCCACATTGGACGTTTCAGCACATTCGGAGAGCGATGGCTCCCCAGCGCCATACGACATGCACGGTGCAACGCAGTGGAGGCATAGGAGATTCGCGTGAATCGGTTCGTCGTGATCTCTGGCTGCTCGGGTGGCGGTAAATCTACGTTGCTCGCCGAGCTTGGGCGGCGTGGACACACCATAATAGAGGAACCTGGCCGGCGGATCGTGGTTGAGGAGATGAACAACGGAGGTTCGGCACTCCCTTGGGTGGATATGGCCGCTTTCGCACATCGAGCCATTGCGACAGCTCTGGCTGACCGATCCTCAACTCCAGCTTCCGGCGGCTGGATTTTCTTCGACAGAAGCTTGATCGATGCCGCTGTTGCTCTTCAGCGCCTGACCCGCAAGCCAGTGCTTGAGGAGTTTGGTCATACTCACCGTTACCATCGCTGCGTGTTTCTGGCGCCACCTTGGCCCGAGATTTACATGATAGATCGAGAGCGGCGTCACGACCCCGTGGTCGCTGTTGCCGAGTATTATCGGCTTTTCAAAGCCTATCCGTCGCTGGGCTACGAAGTTTTTATCCTGCCGAGGGTCGGGGTAGTGGAGCGTGCCGACTTCGTGCTCAGGACTCTTGAGGAGGAGCCGCCTCTCTCTCTTTAAGGACATGATCTCCATTCTCCCTCCTTCCAAAGGTGAGGCACAGCGGCACTACATCGAGGCCACGATTGTTTGAGCGTCTGCGCGGGCTTGGCCCAGGCGGGTGAGCATCGAATCCATTCTGTACCGCTACACCGATCTGAAGGGTGGAATCTAAAGCATCTCTCCCGAAGATACAAAGTTCGGACGCCCCACCCTCGCCGCGTATTCGTTTTAGCGGCCAGGCAGGGATCGCTCCACAGCAAGAGGAGAACTGCTCTTTTCCTTCGTCCCTTTTCCCTTTCTTTCCCCATTACCAAAGTCCACCACCCTTTCGTAACCCCACCTCCTTCAGAAACTTTGCATGCAATTAACCCCATTTATGTTTTACTCAGAATTAGCAGAAGAAAGAG
>NZ_JBEKYX010000144.1:0-10405 GCF_049510455.1 Occallatibacter sp.
TTGAAGGAAGGAAAAGGCCCGGCTGGGATGTTGCTGCGGGATGAAGCCACGGCGGAACGGCTTCGTCAGACAGTGGAGAACGCAAGGCAGGCTACATCGGCTCTCAATCACGCTTCAAGCCAGGCCGACGCATTGGTCTCCGATCTTCGGTCGCGGGACCTTGGACAGAAGGCCGACGATGCGATCGTCAGCGCGAAGAGTGCGGCACAACATATCGACGCCACTTCCGAGCAGCTACATCAAACCTTGACCAAAGCTCTAGGTCCAGATGATCGGGGAGAGGATGCCGCCACGAATATCCAGCAATCCTTGTCGAATCTCGATCAAGCAACAGGGAATATGGCGGAGGACACCGAGGCGCTCAAGCACAATTTCTTCTTCCGTGGATTCTTCAAGCGTCGCGGTTACTACAACCTCACCAATCTCAAGCCAGATCAATATCGCCACGACAAGCTCTTCGCCAACCCTGAAAATCATCGCGAATGGTTGACCACAGAAGATCTTTTTCAGCCCGCGTCGAACGAGCTTGAGATGCTCTCCCTGGTGGGAAAGAAACGCCTCGATGCCGTCGCGACCCAATTGGGAGATTCACTCGTGGCTAGCGCCATAGTAGTCGAAGGTTACTCGGCGGCACAGGACCATGAGGAACAGTTTTCCTTGTCGCGCAATCGCGCCATCTTGGTCAGCCAGTATCTTCACACTCGTTATCACCTGGACTCCCGGAACGTAGGTGTCGTGTCTCTGAAGGAACTACCTCCGCCAGGACTGCACAAGGATAAGTGGGATGGTGTCTGCATGGTCATCCTCAAATGAACGAAGACAATCGGAAGGAAAAGGATGATCGCAGAAGTCGAAAGTAGTACGCAGTGGAAGCCTAAATCAAATCCGTGGCTGATTGCGGCAACAGTCGCTCTTGCTGCCTTCATGGAGGTTCTGGACACCTCCATAGCGAACGTTGCGCTGCCACATATTGCCGGCGACCTCGGTGCCAGCACCAGTCAAGGAACCTGGGTGCTCACCAGCTATCTGGTCTCAAACGCGATCATCCTGCCGGTGGGCGCATGGGCTTCCAGCGTCATCGGCCGCAGGAATTTCTTTCTGCTTTGCATCATGATTTTCACCGTCGCAAGTTTTCTGTGCGGTATCTCTCCTTCGATGCCAATCCTGCTCTTTGCGCGTGTACTACAAGGTGTCGGAGGAGGTGGACTCCAACCTATGGCGCAAGCAATCATGGCGGATTCCTTCGAACCGAAAAAGCGTGGCCAGGCCTTCGCTATCTACGGCCTTGTTGCTGTACTCGCACCATCTCTCGGGCCGACGATCGGCGGTTGGATTACCGATAACTACTCGTGGCGATGGATCTTCTATATCAATATACCGGTGGGGATACTTGCGTTCTTTCTGGTGAGCCGTCTGGTCCAGGACCCTCCGTGGATCAAAGCAGATCGCGCCAACCTCAGGAAGCTCGATTACATCGGCCTCGGATTGTTGACCGTCGCTATGGGCGGCATGCAGATCATGCTCGATAAGGGAGAAGAAAACGACTGGTTTGCCTCTACCTTCATCCGCATCTCCTGCTTCTTGTTCGTTGTCGGCATGATCGGTCTCATCTGGTGGCAATGGCGGGCAAAGAATCCGATCATGAACCTGCGACTGTTCAAGTACAAAAACTTCGCCATCTGCTGCTTCCTTATGATTCTGGTCGGCGGTGTTCTGAACGCGGCAACGGTACTTGAGCCACAGTTTCTGCAGCAACTGATGGGTTACACGGCGACCCGTGCCGGAGAGGCACTCGCCGGAGGAGGCCTTGTGCTCCTCGTCGTGATGCCCGTCGCCGGTATTGCCACCGGCAAGTTACCAGCGAGAAATATGGCTGCGTTCGGCTTCGCCTGCTTCGCCTTCGCGTTTTATTACACTTCCACGCACTTTACGCTCGACATGACCTTCGGTTTTGCATCCTGGCTGAGAATTCTCCAGATGTTCGCGATTCCTTTCGCGTTCATCGCCATTACCACTGCGGCCTATGTCGGCCTTCCAAAAGAAGCGAGCAACCAGGTCTCCGGGATCATCAACTTTGTGCGAAACGTAGGCGGCAGTATTTTCATTGCCTCTACCGGAGCGATCGTCACGAACCGTTCGCTCTTCCATCAGGCGCGTTTGCAGGAGTATATGCAGCACGGTGATCCTGCATTCGTCAACCGGGTCAATGCGCTTACTGCTTACTTTGGCGGTAGCGGCAAAGGGCCGGGCCCCGGTCAAATGGCACGGGCTGCCATCTATCAGCAACTCAATGAGCAGGCAACTGCGATGGCATATCAGGACATTTACCGTTTGCTCTGCTGGATGGCGTTGGGGATGGTGGCATGCGCCTTCATACTGAGCAAGAACAAGCCGGGACAGGGAGCGCCCGCGGGAGAAGCCATACATTAACAATCTACTTCACCACTAAGCCAATACCGGCGGCGCCAGGCGACGTTATGACCTCTTATCACGTCGAGAACTCCGGATAGGGGCGGGGACAAATGCAAATTCCTCAGTGGCAACTTCCACTAAATCGGCTGATCTCAACCGCAAAGGCTCGACAACATGATGCTGACGTCCTCCCATTACTGCCAAAAACTGAAATGAGTTCTCATACAACCGTGTATCGGTGCGAAGAGTGCGCGAACTGCTGCTTTTGCGGTACGCAGGACTCAGGTGATCGCTGAATGCGGACGCGGAACATACGAATAAAACCTTCGGGTATGTAATCATAGAGAGGCTGACACTTTGTTTGCCAGTGGGGCAGGTCGCGGCTCAGAATATAGATGCAGCAGCGTGTCCGCAGATGAGTGTGCCGGTTGGGTATGTACTATGACTCAGCCGAGCGTATGGGCCAGTTTGGAACTGGATTTTCCGGGATATATCAGAGGTACACCGGGGTTAAAAAACGGTGACATGGCCTAAAAATTCCACAAAATGAGATGATGGTTTGAGTCATTTATCCCATTAATTCTAGAAGAGTTACCTACAATTCAGGGCCTGTAGCTCAACGGTTAGAGCAGGGGACTCATAATCCCTTGGTTGGGGGTTCAAATCCCTCCGGGCCCACCACAGCGCACAGTTCAATCCGTCATCTGCTGGCAATGCGAGATTCAGTCCTCTCGTGAACGTGGCAGGCGCAGTCATCCAACCATCTATGCGGGCACGACATTGAACTGCGCTTTGATGGAGACGGTCTTCCCCGATGTCCCCTTTGTGGCGGATCCGAAGAACTGGTCCAAGATAACTCATGTCGCCGGTAAGGTTTACTCGCAGCTCACCCTCAGCCGAAACCTGGCTTTGATCGACCTTTCGGCTGTCCCTTTACGCAAGCTCGGGATCTCGCGCAAAGACCTGATCGACTGCGATGGTTCGCAATATCCCGAAACCCGCGGCCGTAAGGCACGGCCTTGTTACTTCGATGGACAGAATTGTCCACGGGCTGAAATAGTGGGCAGATGGTTAAAAACGTTGCTCTGGTTCTCGGTGGTGGTGGGTCCGCCGGACATGCATGGACGATCGGTGTCATCGCAGGACTGGCCGAAGCCGGTGTCGATATGACAGAGGCCGCTGATTTGGTGATCGGAACCTCGTCCGGCGCAAGCGCGGCGGCGCATGTCCGCAGTGGCATACCACCAGCCGAACTGTTGGCTTCGATTCTGTCAGAGCCGGTTCCACCGGTCGGACAGAACCGGCAAGGGCCGCCGTTTCCGCCGATGACCGCAGTCTACGAGCGGATGAGGGCCATCGGCGCCGCAGCCACCTCGGCTGTCGATCTATGCCGTGCGATGGGCGCGTTCGGGTTGGAGAGCGACGCCACACTCGGACCCGCGGCGGCGGAACAGCGGCGCGCGATGGTCGCCGCCAGGTTGCCTCACCAGCAATGGCCGGAGAGGCCGATGATCGTGGCGGCAGTCAACGCGCATACCGGCGAGATGGTTGCGTTCGACCGCGATTCCGGAGTTGACCTCGTGGACGCTGTGACCGCAGGCACCGCGCTGCCTGGTACGGTCCACACACACAACATCAACGGCACGCGCTATATCAACGGTGGCGTGCGCTCCGCCGAAAACGCCGATCTTGCCTCGGGCTATGCGAACGTCGTGGTGCTCTCGCCGTTTGGCGGGCGGAGCGGGACGCTACCGGCAGGCCAGTTCGAGGGTATACGCAGATCACCGGAATGGGGCACGGACCTTGCGAGCCAGGTCGAGGCTCTGCACAAACAGGGCAGCCGCGTCGAGGTGATCACACCGGACGCCGATTCCCGAGCCGCAATGGGCACGAACCAGATGGAGCTGACGACCCGCATCCCCGCCGCACGTGCCGGTTTTGCCCAAGGCAAGCAGGAAGCGACTCGCGTGACGTTCCTCTGACGATTGCACGCCGCCGGCTATTCAGCTTCGAGGAAGTATTACGGGGTTTTGCCGTAAAGATCAGCCCGCAGAATCAGTTCCATGACGTCCAGGCGACGTCTCCAGATGCACATTCTGCAACCCCCACGCCTTCAACTGCTGCATGGCCCACTCAGCCGCAGCGCGATGATTGCGGCTGTTGTTGATGCGCGGCCCATACACCTCTGAAATGTAAAAGAGATTCTCCATGACCTGCGAGTGCTGAAAGGCCTCATTCTTTATCTGGGTCAAAGCCGCAAGATCGACCCTGTCGCCATCCTGTTGCTGTGCCTGTGCGGACGAAGCGAACAAGAGGCTCATAGTGCAAGCAGCAGCCAGCCTGAAGTGAAGCAGATTCACGATAGTTCTCCCTCTCAAAGTAAAGTCGGATCGAAAACTCATTGCAAAAGGCGAGGAAATGGCCCGCTCCATCGTAGAGCAGGCAATCCGAAAAATGCTTTCGATCTTCGAAATGGAACAACACCATTGAATTCGCGTTCCCAGCGCAACCCGAAGTCCAGGCAGTCGTGATGATTACGCCCTTACGCTAAACTATTTTTGAATCAGCAGATGTGTTTCGGGCTGATTTCGGCTGATTTTTCTCTTCGGCCAACTCGCGCTTCACATCATGCAAATGACCCAACTCGACGCCATCCTCGCCACCACCCGCACCGCAGTCGCCGCCGCCAAAGAGCGCGTCCCAGTCTCCCAACTCGAACGCCCCGCCGCATTACACACTCCACGCGGCTGGGCCGCCGCACTGCGCCGCACCGCCGTCGAGAAGCCCGCCGTCATCGCCGAAATCAAAAAGGCATCGCCCTCGCGCGGCCTCATCCAGCCCGACTTCGACGTCGCCCGCATCGCCCGCCAGTATCACTCCGGCGGCGCAGCCGCGCTCTCCGTCCTCACCGACGAGCCATACTTCCAGGGCAGCCTCCGCAATCTCGAAATCGCTTCAGAGACCGTCCCGCTCCCCTGCCTCCGCAAAGACTTCACCATCGACGAGTACCAGATCGTCGAAGCCCGCGCGCACTCCGCCGACGCCATCCTCCTCATCGCCGCCGCGCTCACCGATGCCGAGCTGAAACACTTCGCCCAAACCGCGCACTCGCTCTCGCTAGACGTCCTCGTTGAAGTCCACACCGCGGAAGAGCTCGACCGCGTCCTCCAATCGCTCGGCGAAGACGGCGCAGATGCCATCGGCGTCAACAATCGCAACCTCAAAACCTTCGCCGTCCGCCTCGAAACCTCGCTCGACCTCATCACGCGCATCCCCGCAACCACCATCCGCGTCGCAGAAAGCGGCATCGGCACGCCAGACGACATCGCCCGCCTACGCACCGCCGGCTTTGACGCCTTCCTCATCGGCGAAAGCCTCATGCGCCAACCCAACCCCGGCGCAGCCCTCGCAAGCCTGCTCGCCAGCTCTGTCAACGATCAGAAAACCGCAATCGGGATACAATAGACTTCACACCACACCGATCAGGAGGCGTCTATGGCTACCAACCCAATCAAGCCCGATGAAGAGCAGCCTTCTGACCGCTTCAACCAGATCGGCCCCAACGTCTCGCCTAAACACCGCGCAATCCTCGAAGCCGCCCTGGCAAAAAATGACGGGGACGCTTTCTATAGGCTCCTTGCATCCATGCCAAACGTCGGGCTGGATTCCGATTTTGACCGGCACGCAAAATAAGCATGTATCTGGTTGACACGAATGTTCTCAGCGAAGAGCGGAGAGGAAAGAAAGCCGACGCGGGTGTCGATGCCTTCCTGCATACATGGCGGGACTTGATCTTTGTTCCCGTTCAAGCCATCGGAGAATTGAAGAAGGGCGTTGAGGCTTCAATTCAGCGCGGCGATCTGCCGCAGGCGATGCGCTTACAAGCATGGTTCGAGAAAATATTGCAGACTCATCGGGAACGTATTCTCCCCTTCGATATCGACTGCGCTCTGGCTTGGGGAAAACTCATGGGTGCGTGCGACCAGACCCTCTTGATCGTCAGATTGCCGCCATTGCACTCGTCTACGACCTAACAGTCGTCACCCGCAACACGCGCCACTACACGGGAACCGGCGCTCGCGTGTTGAACCCTTTTGAAGCCGACACGCCCGAAGCAGCATCCATTCCCTGACATGAGCCTCTGGATCAAAATCTGCGGAAACACCAGCCTTGAAGACGCACTCCTCGCCACCAATGCCGGAGCAGACGCCGTCGGCTTCGTCTTCGCACCCAGCCCACGCCGGGTCACCGTCGATCAAGTCGCGGAAATTATCCCAAATCTACCCGGCACACTGGAAAAAATCGGCGTCTTCGTCGACGCCTCACTCGGCGAGATCGCCGCGGCTATCCGCATCTGCTCACTCACCGGCGTCCAGCTTCATGATGGATTCCCGGCCTCGGCGGCATCCGAGCTACGAAAAGAATTCGGCCCCACACTTCGCATCCTTCGCGTAGTCCACTTCGGCCCCCAAGCCGCCGAGCAGTCCGAAGCCTTCGCAGCCGACCCCACCACCGATGCCATCCTCGTCGATTCCCGCACCGCCACAGCCGTAGGCGGCACCGGCATCACCTTTGACTGGCAGAAAGCCTCCTCTACCCTCTTCCAAAACCCGGAAGCGCGGAAGCGCGTCGTAGCCGCCGGCGGCCTCAACCCCGCCAACGTTGCCGAAGCCATCACCACGCTCCACCCATGGGGCGTCGATGTGGTCAGCGGCGTTGAATCCGCACCCGGCCGCAAAGACCCAACCAAACTCCGCGCATTCATCACCAACGCCCGCGCAGCAAAACTGCATTGAGCCAACCGCCATCCCACCCAGCGCATGACCTAAAATAACTCGATGCAAGAAGTTCGGCGCGTGGATCTGGTCGGTGTAGGCCTCAATGCAACCGACACACTCATCCCCTTAAAGCAATTTCCCGTCAGCGGCTCCAAGATTGAATACGAGCGCGCAACCATCATGGCTGGCGGCCAGGTCGCCACCACGGTAGCCGCATGCCAATCGTGGGGCCTTCCCTCGCGATACGTGGGAAAACTTGGCCGCGATGACGCCGCGCAATTGCACGAAAGAGAGTTTGAACGGCTAGGAGTGGATGCCCGACTGGTCTATGCGCAAGAAGGAGCGAGCCCGCGCTCGATGATTCTCGTGGACACTGCCGGTGAGCGGACAGTGATCTGCCAGCGCGACCCGCGCCTGCGCCTGCAACCGCACGAGATCAAGCAGGAGTGGGTAACCGCCGCGCGCCTGCTACACCTCGACGGCTTCGATACAGAAGCCGCAATCCAGGCAGCCCGCTGGGCGCATGAGGCAGGCGTTCTTGTCGTCGCCGATCTAGACGAAGACTACGAAGGAATCTACGACCTTCTGCCACTGATCGATTACCTCATCGTCAGCCGCGATTTCCCGCTCAAGATCACCGGCGATCACGACCTGCACCGTTCGTTGAAAGAGCTGCATAACCGCTTCCACTGCAAATTAACCGCCGCAACGCTCGGCCCGGATGGCGTCGTTGCCTGGGACGGCAATGAGATCCACGATCGACGCGCCTATCGCGTTCCCACAGTGGATACCACGGGCGCAGGCGATATCTTCCACGCCGGATTTATCTACGGCCTTCTGCAAGGTTGGCCTCTCGATCGCCAGCTGGATTTCGCATGTGCAGCAGCCGCCATCAACTGCAAGTTCACCGGCGCACGCGGAGGCATTCAAACCGTAGAGGCAATCGAAACGTTAATGCAAAGCGGCGAACGACACCGCTGATCCGGCACGATCCGCGACAGGAATCTTGGTCAATACAAAAGCGCGCCCTGGATAGTGCTGTCTTAAGGGTGCGCTGATTGAAACAGTAACCTCTCGAAGTTCCTGTCAGCGGGCGACCAAGAATAAAAATTCTCTATTGGATGCTTCTGCATCCCGCAGCCATTCATTTGTCCACTTCATATCTGCCATTACATTACGTTTGTAATCTATCTCGACTACTTCCAATAATTCACCGCAGGATTCAATTGCGTCATTCAACTCTTTAGACGTAGCCCGTCCGCCAGAACTATAAGACAAAATTATGTATTTAGCGCGAGTCGCAGCAAGCAGCTTTCCAATAGCATCTACGGCGATGAATTTTCCATTTGCGTCTTTA
Organism: Occallatibacter sp.; assembly: GCF_049510455.1. Classification (GTDB taxonomy): domain Bacteria; phylum Acidobacteriota; class Terriglobia; order Terriglobales; family Acidobacteriaceae; genus Telmatobacter. The sequence goes on from NZ_JBEKYX010000144.1 coordinate 8,548, forward strand.
CGGAAATCCTCGAATGGAGAGTTTGCCACAGTGTCCGATGTGTCAGCACGCCTGTTTACTTTACCGAAGAGCGGGGGTGTGTCGAACAGGCAGATGCTTGTCCAAACATGATAGTAAGAGGCATACCGGACCCGTGACGGCGGCATCTTTTCATTGTTTGAACCATAGGGCGGATCATAATACGCAATGTCTGTCTCCACATCACCCACTGCATCAAAAATATCGGCTCGCTGGACGCGGTGAGCATGAACACACCCATTACTCACAATAGACGGCACTGCCAATTGAAGCTTTTTATACGAACGAGGAGACCATTCCCTGAGATAAGAAACAAAATGGCCGAGTGTGCTGTCTACCTGATCGAGCGCCATTATCAGGCTTGTCAGCGCCACGCACTTGTCCACCTGATCGAGCGCCAGTCTCTCGATTTCTTCCCGAATGCCGTCCAGCTTTCGAGTGTTGTGGATTTGCCAGGGCCTCTTGGGTTCTTTTTCTTTTTCCGGATCACCCCCATAGAACTCCGTGAACCAGCCATCTCTGGGAGGTACCGCATTCAAGTGTTGAATCAGTGCGCTATATTCTCGCGGGGCTTTGCCTTGCAGATAACAGGTTCCGAAGACCTCGGACCAAACGGCGTGATCATTGCAAACCACATCGTATCCAGATTTAGCAAATGCTTGTGAAACCCTTGTTGTGCCGGAAAAGCCATCGAAGACGCTTGTTGCGTTTACCTTCCTGGCAAGCTGGAGAATTTGTGGGATCAGCTTGAGCTTTGAACCTGCGTACTTAATTCCTTCCGTCGAGGGCGTGTCAAAGGTCAACTCATCACTGAATAGTTGTGTCTGTGCACTCATATCCCCGACCTTTGCTTCATGGCGGTGATATCCTCTTTCACTTTTTCTAATGCTCGTTCGTGACCAACACTGGAAGATACCAGCGCATGGGAAAACAACTTCACCAGGACGAGGTTGTGAGAGTAATCGATCCATCCCCCGGTCACGCTATCGAAGTGTTTCAAGGCGTTGCGTGTGTGTGTCCACAACCCTCTTTGAAGGGCATTAGCGGCGGCATCACCGTATCGAACTTCACAGATGTAATCGCCTTGAGCATCCAGGAACACAAAAACAGGATGCTTGCGTCCCCTGCCCTCTGAGCGGCGCACGATCTTTGCAGTTTGCGACCGCGCGGTATCGTAATCAAATACGAGGATATTGCAGCGTTGCCGCTTTTCATCGTAGATCAGCGGCAACACATTTATTTCAGCAAAGCTAGAGAAAGCCAGGTGATCGAAGACCACTTTAATTTGCTCTGGTGTGTCGAGCGGGCCAGCCTCGCTCAGGGTTCGGAACATCAGGCTGTTTTTGTCCGTTGAAAGCTGAAGAGGTCCGTCGCCGTATGCCTTTAAGCTGACTGGAAATTCAGCTTTAGTCATTTCGTTTACGATCTTGATATCCTCTTCCTTTGATTTCGCTCGGTAGAGGTCTTTTCCCACATGGATGGACCGAAAATCGTACATGTACTGGTTGACGAACTCGGCGATAGCGATTTCGGCCAAATCCCCATGTGTTTTGTTTCCAATCAGCCGCATCGTGAAGATATTGCTCAGCGTCAGCCCAATCAGGTTGGGATGCTTGCTGATCAGCAGCTTGAGTCTGCTCGTGAACTCTTTGTATGCGGCCTGTGTATTCATAAACGGCTCTCTCGAAGACTCCTGAGCAGAGTGCAATTATGAAGAGTTTAATTCCCCCCAGCGGTTGCGCAAGTTGTCTTCCTGTACATAATTGATCTTTGCCGCTCCTGTGCCCAAATCTGGAAAACAAGAGCCCCCAACGCAGATTTAAGACAGTAACCCAGGGAT
>NZ_JBEKYX010000145.1:0-7454 GCF_049510455.1 Occallatibacter sp.
AATAGAAGAACTATCCCGATTGAAAGCAGCGCGTATGCGGCGATGAGCGCTATAGGACCTGTTTTCGGCCCGAGAATGACATGCAGGCTTATCTGATCACCGACGATTATTGTGAAAGCAGCAAGCGCCAGAACAATGCGAAGCACAGGCGAAAAGGCAAGCGTGCGCTTGTGCAGCAACATGGCAAGCATGGCTCCGAGCGCGAAAAACTGAAACTCTACGAAGCTATTGCACCAAATCGCATAACGCTCTGCCTGGGCGCTGCCGAGATACCAGAGAGCTATCGTAGAGGCCACCAGGAAAAGACCGGAGGCAATCCATAGCACGCGTCTGCCGAAACGGGCTATTGTTGGCCAGACGATGTAGTACTGCTCCTCAAGCGAGATGCTCCAAAGGGGGCCGACAACTCTTGGGATAAAACCGTGGAAAGCACTCCACCAGTTTCCCGCGAGAAACAGGAAAAACAAAAATTGGGTTGTGGTGAAAATGGTGAAGTGGGTCAGCTTGGAAACAATCAGGCATCCGCCAATAAAGAAGAAATAAAGCGGCCAGATTCTGAGAATGCGCCGGATATAAAAAAACCTGAGATGAACGCTTCCGGTCTTTTCCTTTTCTCGAAGCAGCAACTCAGTAATCAGAAACGAGCTGAGCACAAAGAAAACCTGCACCCCTGATGCACATGCAGCGCCGACATCCGCGAGGGCTGCACCAGGGAAGTACATCCTTTGACTGTGGTGCAGGAAGACGAGAAAAAACGCCAGAAATCTCAATATATCTAATTCGGGCCTGTAAAACCGCTCTTTTGAGATATTGGCCTGTGCATGATGCAGCTCAAGCGTCTCTGAACTCATCCATGTATCTCCATATACAGGGTATGTGAAATATAGCAGCAGGTAAACCATGGCGAGCCCTGCTCTGTGGAGATGCGGTGCGCAACTTAGAAACAATCAGCTACAAATGGCCTGGATTGCGCTGCAGTCAGCGGTTTTGCAATTCATCTCACTTACAAATCAACACTACATTCACAATCGTTCCACGTCGCAGCATCTACGATACTAACGAAATGATCAGGCTCCGGATGGAGCGCATTATTTGAGATAAGCGCGCACCAGGTCAATGAGATCTTCAGCCAGCTCGGGCGCGATCTGCTCTTTTGCGCCGTCGGTGAGGTGGAAGCGGATATGGTTTTCGAGCACTTCTCCCATGAGGCCGTTGACGCCGCCGCGAACGGCAGCCAGAAGCATAAGCTGGTCGCCGCAGTCGCCGGCAGTGGTAAGCGAGCGCTCGATGGCGTCCAACTGGCCGCGGAGCTTGCGCACGCGCTGGACCATTTTGATGGTTTCCCGTTCCTGATGAGACATGGGCAATTCTCTCTTGACTATACCCACCCAGGGTATAGTATATGCGGAGTGGGGGTATAGCTGCTTCGTCCCCATCATACCCCGCCTGACTGCTCCCGTAGAGCAAGTTCATCTGGATTGAAAGGCTCCTGGATGCCCTCGATGTGTGTTCGATCGACATTAGCGCTGTGCCTCGTGGCCGGGATGGCTGCGGCGGCGCATGCACAGCAGGACGCGACTCTGCCTTCAGCGCCAGAACCGCGGATTCCGTCCCACGCGGCTCCAGGTCATGCGGCGCTGATGTTTGATTTTCTGCCGCCGTGGCAGCAAGAGGGGGAAGGTAAGCAATCTGGAGGCGAGAGTCTCGGCGGAGATGATTCGGTGGTAACGATGTTTCCGCATCCGGAAGGAGAGCGGTGGTGGCTTTCCGGGCAGGCCAATTTCATTTTGCAGGGGCGGCTTCCCTTTCACTCGCTGTACCAGGGGCCAAACAGCTTTCGCAATTCGGCGGAGTACAAGCTATCGATGGTGGGCACTTTGTATGGTGCGGTGCGGCCCACAAACTCTGTGCGGTACAACACGGATTTGATTTTTGACATGGAAGCAGCCGAGGGGCGCGGATTGAGTGAGGCGCTGGGATTGGCTGGTTTTACCAACCTGGATGTAGTAAGGAATCCGAACCTGGGCAAGGTTCCTTATATTGCACGGTATGAAATTCACCAGGTCTTGGGGCTGACAAGCGAAACCACAGAACAGAACCCGAATTTCTTTGCACTGGCAAAGGAAGTTCCAGCGCGAAGGATTGAGTTTCGAATTGGCAAGCTGACGCTGCCGGATTTCTTTGACATCAACGATGCGGGCTCCGATAGCCATCTGCAGTTTATGAACTGGACGGTGGACAACAACGGCGCGTGGGACTATGCGGCCGATACGCGCGGATACACCGTGGGCGGCATGGCCGAGTACGACGATAAGATATGGAGCCTGCGGTATGGCATATTTGGCATGCCGATCGTGGCGAACGGCATTGACATGGACTGGGCATTCAGCCGGGCACATGGGCAGAACGGCGAATTCGAACTGCGGCAGAGCCTGCTGAAGAAACGCAAAGGAACAACGCGGATTTTGTTTTTTGCGAACAGGGCGCACATGGGCACATATCGCGAAGCCAACGACTATGCGATCGCCAACCACACCAGGCCGGACATTACGGCGTTCGAGCATTTCGGCGCGCTGAAGTATGGGTTTGGCTATAACACGCTACAGGAGATTACAGAGAATCTGCGTTTCTTTGGGCGTTTTGGATGGAACGAGGGCCAGCATGAGTCGTATGCCTACACTGAGGTGGACCAGACGGTCCTGGCCGGAGCCGATTATGCAGGCAAACAGTGGGGCCGGTCCCAGGACAAAGTGGGACTGGCGATTGTATCGAACGCCATCAAGCGCGACCACCAGGAATACCTGAAGCTCGGCGGCCTCGGATTTCTGCTGGGAGACGGCAATCTGAATTACGGGCGGGAGACGATTGTCGAAAGCTACTACACGTGGCACTTCTGGAGAGGGTTGTTCTATTCCGTCGATGTGCAACACATCGACAATCCCGGATATAACCGCGATCGCGGCCCGGCCTGGGTAGGCTCAGCGCGTGCGCATGTTGACTTCTAATACAGGGACTGATCTGAAAACTCGAGCAAATCCCAAGCAGCCTTCTTTTTTGAAACTCGGGTAGATTTTAAACTCGGGTAGATACGATCACGACCCTCTATCAAAACCAATCCGTATGAAATGTGCGACCGCTCGATGGAAAGTGTCTGTCGGCGCAATGTACGAGTATTGTCGTTGACATACGACAATACTCGTACTACTATCTGCTTCATGACGAAACCGGCATTACCCGACAGAAAAGTCCCATTGCCAACCGAGGCGGAGCTGGCGATTCTGCAGATCCTGTGGAGTCGCGGGCCGAGTACCGTGCGGGAGGTTCACACCGCCTTACGTAGCAGACGGACGGGCTATACGACGGCCTTGAAGCAGATGCAGGTAATGACGGATAAAGGCCTGCTCCAACGGAATGAGCGCTATCGATCCCATGTGTATGAAGCGCGGATCGAGCGAGAGCAAACGCAGAAACTGCTGACCAGGAGCCTGCTTGAGCAGGCGTTCGAGGGTTCCGCGATGCATCTTGTCCTCGGTGCGCTGAGCTTGCAGCCCATTTCCCAATCCGAGCTTGCGGAAATCCGGGAGATGCTGGACCGATTTGAAAAGGAGAAAGCATGACGGCTATCGGGCTCCCATTGATTCATTCGCTGGGTTGGACGCTGCTGCATTTCTGCTGGCAGGGCGCAATTGTCGCAATCCTTCTTGCCTGCGCACTGGGCCTTCTGCCTTCGCGAGCTTCTCAACTGCGCTATACAGTCGCATGCGCTGCGGCGGCATGGATGGTGATGCTGCCCGCCATTACGTTCTGCATGCTGGCGGCGAACACGCTATCCAATCCCCACCAAGCGGCTGGCGCGGTTGCGGATGCGGGCTTTAGCTATGCGTTCTATAACAGCTTCGGCCAGCCCTTAGAGCGGTGGATCATTCCATTCGAGAAAGCTCTCAACCAATCGCTGCCCATTGTGACAAGTTGCTGGTTCGCCGGCGTGTTGGTCCTGCTTTGCCGGCTTACCCTCGGCCTCACGGCGACCAGGAAGATGAAATCCCTCGCTCAAGAATCGGTGTCGGCGGAAATTGGGCAGGTATTCGAAACCCTTTGCAGACGGCTCGGGATGGAACGAGTCATCGAGCTGCTGGATTCTACGCATGTTCAGGCGCCCGCTGTAATCGGCTATCTCAAGCCGGCAATTCTCCTTCCCCTTGGGTGCATGACCGGTTTGTCAACCCTTCAAATCGAGGCGATCCTGGCCCACGAACTAGCCCATATTCGCCGGCACGACTACCTGATCAACTTGTTCCAGTCGTTAATGGAAACTGTGCTCTTTTACCATCCCGCCGTCTGGTGGGTGTCGAACCAGATTCGGCGCGAACGCGAACACTGCTGTGACGATCTGGCGGTCGCGGTCTGCGGTGACCGGCTCGCTTATGCCAAGGCGCTGAGCTTTCTTGAAGAACGGCGCAGCGTTATTCCCACAGGCGCTTTTGGCGCCACAGGAGGAGTGTTAAAAATGAGAATCGCTCGCTTGCTGGGTTGGAACCAGTCTCCCATCCTTTCGCGCACGGCGGCTACAATGCTGCTGGTGCTTGCCGCCACCACAGCTGGATTCGCCGTCTGGGGATCTGCCCGGGCTCAGTCGATGCCGTCGCAGACCAACTCTCAGAATGGGATCTCTTCTGCGAACGCTCCCGTGCAGGTGCGCTCACTGAAGATTAGCTCGGACGATCTGCCTGAATCAGACCGGGTTGAAGTAATTCAAGCATTCCAGGGAAGCACGTATCCGCTTGACGAGTTGATGGAGCGTATTCGGCAGAATCTACGCGACCGTGGTTATGTCAAGGTATTCGTAGATTTGCTACAACCTGCCACGCTGCCGGCTGGCCAGCCATCCAGATCGGTCGATGTTTCCGTCCGGGTTTCTGCCGGCGCGAAGTACACGCTCGATCATATTCAGGTTCAAGGCAACCATGCCTTATCGCTGCAGGAAATCACCCAACTATTTCCTCTTCATCCGGGGGACTTATTCAACGCAACCGCGATCAGTAAAGGGCTGGATCGTGTGAGGAAGCTCTACGAATCGAAGGGCTATACCAGCTTCGGAGCGATTCCTCGCGTGGAAATGGATGATGCCCACCACACAATCACCCTGATCCTCAACATCCAGGAGGGCAAAGCTGGTACGAGCTGATCTGCTGAACAACCCCGTCTTCGTTTTTCCGGAGGGAGCGTGAGGCTTCAGCCTCACGAATAAGGCCAACGTATTCAAGAGGGCTTCAGCCACGGGCCCTTCCTTGAAACGGCCATGTGCCCCATCCATCGCGCAGTCGTATCGCGCGATGGATGGGATAGCACTCCCGCCCACCTCCCGCTGTGTTCCACAGGTCTCCTTCTTTTGGAGACCTGAGATACCACCCAAGCCTCCCGTCTTTGTCATCCCTTGTCCCTTGTCCCTATTCCCTTGCACCCGGTTACTAAAGTCCAATACCCTTTCGTAACGTCTGCCTCTTCAGATAGTTTGCATAAAATTAACCCCACTTGTGCAACACTCATAATCAGCAGCAAAAAGACGGCCCGAATCCATCATGGATTCGGGCCGTCGTCGTTAAAACGGGAGAGTACATTCCCTTCCCGCCTTTTTCACTGTCACAGTGAACCATCGTCGAGGATATCTATGGCCTTTTATATTCTTTTGCCCTTTATCTATAACCCTGTTCCCTGTTCCCTATTCCCTCGCAACTGGGCAGCGAAGCTGCACAGTTGCGGAATGAAGATCGCATAAAGATTTCTATAAGGAGTGTGAACTTTGCCACAACCCCAACAAAAAACATCACTTCGGAATCAAGCTTGCACAGGATAACTCACGTGATTGTTCGCAATCGAACAATCACTTCCCTGCGGCAGGTGACTCAGGGAGCGCATAGATCACTTCGCCGGGCTTGGCGTAGTGAAGTTTCTCGCGGGCCTCATGCTCGATTTCGTCGGGGTTCGATTTCAGGCGATCAACGCGAGTGCGGAGGCGCGCGTTCTCCTGATTGAGATCCTCGATCTCTTTCTGCAACTGCTTGTCTTCAACGCGTTTTTGATTCCATGTGGTGAGGCCATGCTTGCCGTTGACCACATGCCAGCCAAGGAGCAGCGCAAGGCATACCGCCATCACCGAGCCGGCTGGACGCCATGCGCCCAGGACCCAATTGAGGGCACGGCGCGGCAGCGGCTCCGGAGCGCGAGCAGGGGGCTCGGCGATGGGCGGGTACATATCGGCTTGTTCCGGCAAGTGAGGCATCGAATTCCGTTTACGACGAGACAAACTTTTCGGCTGCGGCCTTCAGCGCTTCCATATCGGACTCGCTGCGGGCCTCAGTGTAGGCGCGCACCACAGGCTCTGTGCCGGAGATGCGATAGCAGACCCAGGAGCCGTCCTCGAGAATGAGCTTGAGGCCGTCGGTCCGTACGATGGAAGTGACCTTGCGTCCGCTGAGCTCGGTTGGCTCAGCCTTCATCTTCTCAGTGAATCGGGCTTTCTGGTCGTCGGTCAAGTGGAAGTTCTCCCGAACCGGGTAGAAGGAACCAACTTTGCCAAATAACTCTTGTAATTGGACGCCTAGCGATTTGCCGCGCGTGGCGACCATTTCCGCTACGAGGAGATTGGCGAGGATGCCGTCTTTCTCCGGAACGTGGCCGCGGATGGTGAGGCCGGCTGACTCTTCACCGCCGATGGCGATCTTGTCCTGGAGGATGAGCTCGCCGATGTATTTAAAGCCGACGGGGGTTTCGTAGAGCGGAACTTTGTGATGCTCGGCGACGGCATTGATGAGGTTGGTGGTGGCGACGGATTTGGCGACGCCGTTGCGCCAGCCGCGGGTTTCGACGAGGTAATCGAAGAGCAGGGCGATGATGTAATTGGGCTGGATGAAGGTGCCGTCGCCATCCGCGATGCCGAAGCGGTCTGCGTCGCCGTCGGTGGCGACGATGAGCGATGCGCCGATTTCTTTGGCCTTCGCTTTGGCGTCGCCGAGGAGATGGTCGTCGGGCTCGGGTGCGTGGCCGCCGAAGAGGACGTCGCGGAAGTCATGGACGGTTTCGACGGAGACGCCGGCATCGCGGAGGATGTCAGAGGTATAGCCGCGGCCTGCGCCCCAGAAGGGGTCGTAGACGATCTTGATGCCGGATTTGGCGATGGCTTTGAGATCGACCAGTTCGGCGAGACGCTTGACGAATGCGGGCTTGATGTCCACGGTTTCGAAGCCGCCCGAGGGTGGGTCTGCTTTGGGGACCGCGACGCCGCTGGATTCAAGCTGGGCTATGTCGGCTTCCATCTGCTTAGTGACTTCTGGCAGAGCGGGCGCGCCGTCATGGGTGTTGAACTTGATGCCGTTGTACTCCGGCGGATTGTGCGAGGCGGTGAAATTGATGGCTCCGGAGGTCTTCAGCGTGCGGACGGCATACGCGATGGCGGG
>NZ_JBEKYX010000146.1:0-10449 GCF_049510455.1 Occallatibacter sp.
TGGCTAAATAGCGGCAAGCTCTGCCGGGTGCCCCATCCATGGCGCGTCTTTTGCGCCATGGATGGGATAGCACTCCCTCCCGTTCTCCCGATTGTTTTTCAGTCCCATAGTCCCTCAGTCCCGTAGTCCCATCTACCCCATTACTAAAGTCCATTGCCCTTTCGTACCGTATTCCATATCAAAATACTTTGCGTAGAATTAACCCCATTTGTGATTTACTAATAATCAGCAGGAAAAAGACGGCCCGAATCCATAATGGATTCGGGCCGTCGTCGTATGAAACAGGAACCTCCCGGCTGCACAGTCCCGAAATGAAGATCGCATAAAGATTCTTATAAGAAGTGTGGAAGTCCCCGTAATCACCACAAATAAAACCTGCTTCGAAAGAGACGCTGCACAGGATAACTCCAGCAAAATCCCCAGAATCAGTAGTGCGGCCTGTTTGCTAAACTCCATTCTGGCAAGGAGAAAAGATGTCTGAGATCAAAACAGTAGGCGTAGTAGGCGCAGGAACCATGGGCTCAGGCATAGCGCACGTATTCGCCCGCTCCGGCTTCCAGGTCCTTCTCTGCGACGTGGCACAACCCCAACTCGACCACGCCATCGAGTCCATCCGCGCCAACCTCGCCCGCGAAGCAGCCAAAGGCAAACTCGCCGTAACCGACATCGAAACCGCCCTCGAACGCATCACCCCCACAACCGACCGCACCGCCCTCGCCAAAGCCGACTTCGCCATTGAAGCCGCCACCGAGCGCTACGAACTCAAAGCCGAAATCTTCCGCTCGCTCGACGAAATCCTTCCCGCACCAGCAATCCTCGCCACCAACACCTCCTCCATCTCCATCACCAAGCTCGCCGCCCTCACCCAGCGCCCGCAAAACGTCATCGGAATGCACTTCTTCAACCCCGTCCCGGTAATGACGCTGGTAGAAGTCATCCGCGGCCTCCAAACCAGCGAAGAAACCTTCGCCACCACCCGCGATCTCTCCGCGAAACTCGGCAAAACTCCAGTAGAAGTAAACGACGCCCCAGGCTTCGTCTCCAACCGCGTCCTCATGCCCCTCATCAATGAAGCCGCCTTCGCCGTCATGGAAGGCGTAGCCACACCGGAAGCCATCGACCAGGTCTTCAAGCTAGGCATGGCACACCCAATGGGCCCACTCACATTAGCCGACTTCATCGGCCTCGACGTCTGCGTAGACATCATGCGCGTTCTCCAGGAAGGCCACGGCGACCCCAAATTCCGCCCGTGCCCGCTGCTGATCAAAATGGTCGACGCTGGGTGGAAAGGCCGTAAATCCGGCCGCGGCTTCTACACCTACACCAAGTAGTCACGGAACCATACCACCCGTCTCTGCGTATCGATAGACATACGCTGCACAGCAGCGTCTTCGCCATGCAGAATTTCACCGACACGCTCAGCCAGGTCTTTCGCGCCATCGCAGCCAACAAGCTGCGCAGCTTCCTGACCATGTTCGGTATCGCGTGGGGCGTGGGGTCGCTGCTGGTTCTTGTGGGTCTGGGAGAGGGCTTCCGCTCCGGCCAGCACAGAAACATGGCCACGCTCGGCGATGACCTGGTAATGATGTGGAACGGCACCATCCCAGCCGTAGCAAACCAGCATACCGGCATGCGCCCCTATCAACTCACACTGCGCGATGCCGACGCGCTCCGCAACCTGCCTGAACTCCGCGGCCTCACCGTAGAGTTGCAGCGAACCGACCTCTACGAGGTGAGCCAGTGGAGCAACACCTCCAGCCGCGTCATGGGCGTGGATACCACCTACCCCGTCGTTCGCAACATCCCGCTCTCGCAGGGCCGCTTCATGAACAGCGATGACCTGGCCGACCGTCGCCGCGTGGCCGTGCTGGGCTATAAGACCATGCATTTGCTCTTCCCCGGCCATCCCTTCCTTGGCGAAGCCATCACCATCAATGGCACGGAGTTCCGCATCGTCGGCACCGTAGCATCGCTGGCTCGCGGCAACAACGACTCGGACGACCAGAAGATTTACATCCCTGTCACCACCATGCATGAGCTATTTCCAGTCAAGGGAGAAAACATCCCCCAGGACGCGCTCACATCCATCCAGTACCAACCGGCAACGCACGGCGATTCGACGGCAGCCGTCGCCGCAGTGCATCGCGCCATCGCCGCGCGTCACGGCTTCGATGTAAATATGTCGGACGCATTTGAGGAGTGGGATACCATTCGCACCGGCAAAATGGTAGGTGCAATCTTCACCGCCATGGATGTCTTTCTCGGCGGCGTCGGCATCGTCACGCTCTCGCTCGGCGCCGTTGGAATCGTGAACATCATGCTGGTCTCCGTAACTGAGCGCACACGCGAGATTGGCTTGCGCAAAGCGCTAGGCGCAACGCAGATGAGCATCCTCTCGCAGTTCTTCTGGGAGGGACTGCTATTGACAGGCGTAAGCGGCGCAATAGGCATTGCAGTCTCGGCAGCATTTATGGGCACATTGCAGGCGTTTTTCACCGGCGCAATTCCGGGCTTCGATCCACCGAGGCTGGTTCCATGGTCCGCAGCGCTGGCAATGGGCTCGCTCGTGCTGTGCGGCGTAGTGGCAGGACTATATCCGGCAAGCAAAGCGGCGGCAATGGATCCAATTGAAGCGCTGCGCAGAGAGTAAAGAGCAGCCGTTAGCTATTAGCTTTCAGCTCTTAGCTTGACCGCGCGAGAACTTACGGATGTTTCAACACAATCGCAGGAGCTTTTAGCTAAGAGCTAAAAGCCAGGAGCTAAAAGCTGATGCTCAAAGACATTCTTGGCCAGGCATGGGAGGCAATGCTCTTCAACCGCCGCCGCACGCTCATCACCATCGCGGGCATGGCCTGGGGCATTGCCACGGTAGTGCTGCTGCTGGCTTACGGCGCGGGCTTTGCAAATGCAATCCAGGCCATCTTCTCGCAGTGGAGCACCAACACCATCGGTGTCTTTCCCGGCAAAACCAGCGAGCAGGCAGGAGGCGAAAAGGCCGGGGCCGAGGTCCGCCTCACGCTCGACGACGTGGACCGCCTGATGATCGCGGTCCCAGGCATACATCGCGTCTCCCCCGCCGCATATAAAGACGTAACCGTGCAGAACGATCTGCACTCCTACACATGGACCATCAACGGCGTGCGCCCGGTCTTTCAGGACATCTGGAAGCTCGATCTCGATCAGGGCCGCTTCTACAACGGCCTGGAAGAAGAGCAGCGCGCGCACGTCTGTGTCATCGGATCAGAGGCAAAGACAAAGCTCTTCTCCGGCGGCTGGGCGCTCGGCGAAACCATCCGCCTCAACGGCGTACACTTCACCATCATCGGCGTCCTCAAGCCCAAGATGCAGGAAGGCGGCGAAGACAACGACGCCAACCGTCAGGTGTACGTGCCCTTCAGCACCATGAGCGATCTCGTGGATACGAAATATCTCGGAGGCCTCTGGTTCGACTATCAGGGCGACTACCAGGTCATCGAACAGACCACACGCACAGCACTCGCCGGAGCCCATCACTTTCGCCCCACCGACCATGAAGCAGTACACGTGGCCAACCTGATGAGCCAGCTTCACCAGTTCAGCATCCTCTCGCTGGCGCTCCAGGTGCTGCTCTCGCTCGTAGGCGCGCTCACGCTCGGCATCGCAGGCATCGGACTTATGAACATCATGCTAGTAGCCGTGCAGCAGCGCACCAAGGAGATCGGCGTAGAGAAAGCGCTCGGCGCACGCAAGCAGCACATCCTCACACAGTTCCTCGCAGAAGCGTTAGCAATCACAGCGGTAGGCGGCGTCACCGGCATCGCACTCGCATACCTGGTGTCTCTCGCCGTCGGCAGCATTCCCTTCTATAGCAACATCGCGCTGCACGCGGAGAACGCCGACATACAGCTCGCCATCTCGCCCGCATCGGTAATTGTGGCCACAGTGATCCTGATGCTCACAGGCTTGGTAAGCGGAATGATTCCGGCAATACGCGCAGCAAACCTCGACCCAATCGAAGCGCTCAGATACGAGTAACGCCAAGCACCTCAAAGCCACTCGAAGCCGCGAGAGCTAATTTCGGTTTGTCCGGGACATGGCATGTACTCCACGGCGATCGCAGGCGATATCGCCAACGCAAACCTCCATTCGCGCCTTCGGCATGCCGGTCAGCCATGAACCAGCCGCAACGCCTCAGATGCTGGTTGATGGTAAAGAAATTGGCGTCGTAAGTTGAGTCAGAATAGGCAGTATTTTCGGACGCACCTCCCAGACAGGAGACAAGAGTTCAGGCATCGGCTTAGCTTGGAAAATCTTGCGCGTCTGCCGCGCAATCCATCGAGCAGACGTCTTCGCTTTCTTCCGGCGGGCACTGTCCGTAGAAATTCCCGTTCCTGCATACATCTGTCGATAAAGCTTAGACAACAGCACGAATGCGAGTCGCGCACGAAGCGTCGGCGTACACGCAGACCGTTTCCAGATAGCGCCGAACTCATAGAAGCGGTCCCAGACCTTCTGCGTCCTTTCACGAATATCCTCCGATGTCATGGACGGATGTGGCGTAAACATCTTGGGGCGGATCGCTGTGGGAATCAGCCAATAACGAGTGATCGGAGTGCCTTCTACCATCTCCGGAGCCAGGGACTGCTCCTTCTCCCATCGGCCAAAATCGACTGTGCCCGGAAACGGTGTCATCATCACAAATTGCGCAAAGGTCACCCCTGCTTTGAGGGCTAACTCCACCGTCGCTGCAAAGGTACTCGGCTTGTCTGTCGGCAGACCGAAGATGAATGATCCCAGAACGTGTAAGCCATGCTTACGGAACTCCTGCAACTGCTGCACCAATCGCTCACCAGAGTAGTTGAAGTCCTTGTATATGGCCTTCAGCCCTTCCGGCGTAACTGCTTCCACGCCCACTAAAGCACCCTTGATGTTGGCCTTTCGCATCGCATCCAGGTACTCGGGATCTTCGGCGGACTCCATGGTGATCTGCGTGAAGAAAACCATATCCTTTGGCAGCTTCGCCAGCTCAGCCATAAGAGCAAAACGCTCGTTCCGCGTCTGCTGAAGAAATTCAATGCGTTCCGGGTTGTTCTGCTCTCGTGCCAGGCGCAGATCCGTCAGGCTCACTGGATAGAAGTTGTCGTCCGCCAGGGCGATAAAGCGAAACCCTCTGCGCCTCAGATCGACGATCTCGTCGATGACACTCTCGAAAGTTCTCTGTCGAGGCTTCTGCCCGTCGGTGCGCCATACAGAGCAGAACGAACAATGCTTGGGGCATCCGCGAATCGTCTGCACGGAAGCCCACATGTACTTGTCTGTCTGCATCAGGTCCCAGCGCGCGGCAATAAACTGATCTCCCTCCAGCTTCCCGCCTTCGTAGATGCGTTCCGCGCAGCCGGCCTGCAGGTCCAGAAGCACCTTGCCCCATGCCAGATCGCCATCGCCCTTTACCACGACATCAGCCCAACCGCGTTCAAATGGTTCTTCCGGAAATAACGTCGCGTGAATGCCGCCATAGACCACCCTGGCGCCACGCTCATGTGCCAGCCTTCCAACTTCATAGCCTCGCAAAGCATTGCCAGTATGCACGCTGATTCCAACCAGGTCACCCGCATGAATTGTCTCCGGATCGAGCTGTTCCAGCGATTCATCCACCAGAATCGGATCTCCCATGGAGGCCGGTGTTGCGGCTGCAAGAACAAACAACCAACGTGGAGTGATAACCGCGGTTCCAAAGGAATTGTCGCTGGGATTAATTAGGTGTACAGCCATCTTTAGGCCCGATCTTTCGTACGGTGATCGACAGGAGAACCGGAGCGATGAGTGCCCCTCTGCCGAAGGTGTGCTACCTGCTTATCCAATCCGGATGCACTGGAGTGAAGCGAAGACCTGCTTGTCATGCCTGCCTGGATCAATCTCCAGTTCAAGGACCGTTACGTCTTTTAAATCGAAGTAGTAATCCTCTAACTCGGTAGTAGAGCCGCCGGGGCTGAATGCCCACTGTTGGCGGACCAACTGTTTCCGTGGAGAACCGCTCGATGTGGCGAACAGCGCAATCTCCTGCGACCGATCGACCTGTCCTTCTTGAAATTGTAAATGGATACGCTTGATCGATTGTGGGATGTCGAAGCGAAGCCGTATTAGCTGTGGTCCCCGATCGGAAGCTTTCCACCCATCCGCAGTGTCAGCTCTGAGTGCTTGTTCAAACGGATGCTGCGGGTCTTCTGACGAGAGCTCCGCCGTCGCAACCTTTTCGATTTCCAACCACGAGTCAGGGCCAGAACGATCACTCCTGGTCCCAATTACCGATATGGGAGCTTTGCGCATAGCTTGCCTCTCCTCGTTAGGATGATGTTTTACTGGGCGTGAGCCGTAGGATTCATGCGCTTTTCAAATCAAAATGGGGTTTCCGCTTTCATGCCCAAAATTTCTTCAAAATAGTTTGCACAAAATTACACCCATCTATGCCACACTCATCTTGGAGTCATAAAAAGCCGGCCCTCAACGATTAGCCCTCGTATTTTTGCCACAAATAAGCCTTCCTGCACCATCTCAGCATAATTTGAATTCAAAAAGTGGCTCTTAAACCGGCATTAGACCGCGCTTATGCACCCTTTTTCAAGCAACAAATATCTCTCAAATACAAAAAATAAGCATCTTATACGAGCCAGCAAACAGAAAAATGCATGATTTCGCACGGTGCAAAATCTGTAAAGCTGTACTTCTGTACGCCGGAACATACCCCCCACCCCCCCCACAGCCCACAGATTCTGTAAATCTGTACCCTGCCCATCCACCCTAAACCGGCGGAAGTGAATCCATCACAGGCACTCCTGCAGGCGGAGTAAAGTGAAATGCCCCCTCGGGAACCGCTGCGTTGGTCTGCTCATCAGCAAAAGTGAAGCGTGTGACAGCGCCATCGGCCTCGCGAATTTCAATGCCGGTGATCGCGCCTTCCGCCGTAACTGTCAGCGTGAGCTTCGGCACACGATTCTCCTGACCCTTCGGCTGGCCGGTAAGCGCAAAACGGTCGTTAGGCGCCGGTGCAAGCGTGATATTGTTCAGTTCTTTTTCAAGCTGCGTATGGCCAAGCAGAAACCGCAGCGGAGAGCGCAGATCGTCCAGCTTTTTAGACTCAATGCGCTGCACCTGCGCCGCGCCCCGCGTGTAAAACCACGCATATTTACCGTCAAGCAGAAAAATCTTACCCGCGGGAGATGAGTAATTCCACCGCATGCGCCCAGGCTTGAGCAGCAGCAGCGTGCCCGCCTCATTGCGCTGCATGCCCAGGCCTTCGTAGCTCTCAGTGAACTGCGCCTTCAGCGAGTGAAGCTGGTTGTAACGGCGGTCAACACGCTGGGCCAGATCATGCACGGACGGCTGCTGTGCGACAGTCACTCCGGGAGCACTACTGGCCGAGCGACACTGTGCAATTCGTGCCGCCGGCGGGATCAAACTTGATCTGCCCGGACTCGTCGCTGCAGAAGGTCCTGTTGCCGGTTTTACGCACTGTAATGGGCTGCGCAATGATCGTGAATCCCGTAACGCGGTCGGTGCCATTCTGGCTGTTCTTGATGCAGTTGGAGATGGCGAACTGATAGCCCGACTTGACGCCGCTGGCAAGATCAGGCGGCAGAATCTCCGCGCTCTCAGCCGACGGTGGTCCAGACTGCGGATCGCCGCCGAGCGCCGTGAGCGTACAGGCATAACCGCTCACTGGGTACTGCATGGAGAACTGCGTCTGCGCCTGGGAGATGGTCTGGATGGATTTGACTGCCGAGGTCTCATTGGCCAGGCGCACATAATTCAGATAGGAAGGGATGGCGATGAGCATCAGCACGGTAATGATGGCCATAACGATCAGAAGTTCCATCAGCGTAAAGCCATTCTCACGCGCGCGGCGATTGCTGCCGTTGCGCCGGCGGCTCAAATAAGTCATGCCTGTCATCGATTTTTACGCCCTCCCAGGCCGGTGGGCAAACTAGAAAACACACGCCCGCCACAGAGAATCCTACAACCTATGGACGCAGAAGGGAAAGGCACCGCTCAGGAGGGCAGTGTCTCAATTTGAATTGCTTTGTAACAGGGCACGACTTTAGTCGTGCCGAAACGGCCATAAAAATGAAATTGGGCTTTAGCCCCTGAGGCAGTTTCCTCAAACTGAGACACTACTCTCAGGAGTGAGCTTGAGGTGAGGGTTGCATCTCATGGCTGCCATCGCAGGTGGCGCGGCCTATACCGCGGCTGTTCCGCACCAGTTCAAGCAGCCGGATCAGCTCCTTCCGGTCGCTTTCAGTCAGCTTTGAGAACAATTCTTCCGGCCCGCGCTCGATGGTCGAATGCATCTGATCGAGCAGCTTCAGGCCTTCCGCTGAGATATGGTTCCACACCACGCGGCGGTCCTGCTTGTCGCGCTGCTGGCGCACCAGCTTCATGGACTTCATGCGGCCAATCAGCCGCGTAATGTCGGGATCGGCGGTGATCATGCGTACGCCAATCGCGGTACAGGTAAGCCCCTGCGGCTGCGCGCCACGCAAAATACGCAACACGTTGTACTGCGTTGAGGTAATGCCCCACGGCTTGATCAGCAGGTGCATCTCCCTTTGCAGCGCGTCGGCGGTACGCAGTAGATTCAGCAACGCTTCCTCAGCCGCACTGGCAAATGGCTTCTGTTGCGCGATTTCCTGTCCCAGGCTCACCAAATCGAATCTCTCATCCAATGAAATGCGCGAAACGCACGCTGCGTCCCGCGCATTCGCCGGCGTTACTGCTTGATTGCTTCCAGGTCAATGATCAGCTGCACCTCGTCGCCCACGGCCGCCGTAGGAAAGCTCGCGCCGATACCGAAGTCAGTGCGCTTGATAGTGGTCGTGGCGGAAAAGCCCGTATGCGTCTTGTGGTCCATGGGCGACTCCATCGGAGTCGTCGAAGCATCCACATCCAGTGTCACAGGCTTGGTCACGCCATGCAGCGTCAGGTTGCCGGCTACCGTCAGGTGCGTGCCGCTCTTGCTCACACTCGTGCTCGAAAACGTCGCCGTAGGAATCTTTGCCACATCAAAGAACGCATCGGTCTTGAGATGAGTATCACGCGCAGAGTTCCCAGTATCCACGGTGGTCGTGTCAATGGTTACATTCACGGTCGACTTCGAAGCGTTGGCGGCGTCATACACAATCGTGCCCTTCACACCGCTGAAATGCCCGCGCACGGTCGACAGCCCCATGTGCTTGATGCCAAAGTCCACTTCGCTGTGCGCAGGGTCCACAGCCCACGTAGAAGTCTGCGCCCCGGCCAGAGATGCAGCCAGCCCCAGAACCCCGATTGCCAATGCAAAACGCTTCATAATGCCTCAATCCTTTCGCTTACGGCCTAAAGCCGCATTGAAACTACTATGTAGGAAAGATGCACTGGCAGAGGTAGTCGTTGCAACAAATATTTTCATATTAGCCAGAACCATTTCGCCAAGAGCTGTCTTGTCAAAACTATTTTGGCCTGATCAGCTCAACCCGATCGTGAGTTCGCACCCAGGTATTGCCCGCCATGCGGCCCACGGCGTCCAGCCCGGCAGGGTCCACGCGAAAATCCTCAAAGATGTCCCGGCGAATGTGAAAGCGCACCACTTCGCCCAGCACAATCACTCCCGCGCCCGCCTGCCTGCCTGTATAGATCACCTGCTGTAGTTTGCACTCCATCTGCGCCGGCGACTCGCCCACGCGCGGCGGCTTCACCGCGTCGCTTGGCACCGGAGTGAGCCCGGCAAGCGCAAACTCATCCACCTCCGGCGGAACCTCCGCGGCCGTGGCATTCGCCGCACCTGCAATAGCCTCGTTCACCACATTGATGACAAACTCGCCCGTCTCCTCCACGTTGCTCAGTGAATCCTTGCGTGCAGGCAGTTTTCCAGTGTCACGCCGCAATACAGTACAGAAAAGCACCGTGGGAGGCACAGATCCCACGCCATTGAAAAAGCTGAACGGAGCCACATTCGCCACGCCGTTGCGGTCCACGGTGGAGACCAGTGCCACCGGCCGCGGAACAATGATGCCGGTCATCAGCTTGTAAATGTTTCGCGCGTCATAATCGGCAGGATTCACCGTAACGACGGAAGGGATTTCGGAGTCGAACATACAACTCGATGCTAAAGCACCGCGCCGAACGCCTCGAAACTCCAAAATACGAGTCCGCCCCAAGGTCGTGTAACCGATTGAAACCAATTCTCTAAACAGTCAGTATGGAGCGACCGGCGCCGATGCCGCCGACCGTGGGTTAAGCTGTGAGCGTCCGAAGGACGCGCAGTTCAGAGCCACAAGCGGAAGGGAGCCGGTCATGAAGGAGAAGTTACGATTTCTAGAGCCTATTCCTCATAGGTATATAGTTTAATACTTTGCTGACGTAGCGTTTGTGGGCAGAGTGTAGGGATGGCGCGTGCGTACAGTGATGATCTTCGCAGGAAGTTGTTAGAGGCTCATG
>NZ_JBEKYX010000147.1:0-7267 GCF_049510455.1 Occallatibacter sp.
TCTCGCTGGATGATCTATGCGCAGTCACAGCCTCGACATGGGCAGAAAAAGAAACCGCCAAGGGG
Source organism: Occallatibacter sp. (assembly GCF_049510455.1). Lineage (GTDB taxonomy): Bacteria > Acidobacteriota > Terriglobia > Terriglobales > Acidobacteriaceae > Telmatobacter. The sequence goes on from NZ_JBEKYX010000147.1 coordinate 66, forward strand.
GTTCAGATTGTCTGCAAGGAAACATCCCACAGCGTCGTCACGGCGGACCGAGGCCGACTGCTCCAGGTGCTCGACAACCTCATGGAGAACGCGGTGCATTCAGCGTCGCATTCCACCTCACAGGCTGGAAATGTAACGATCAGCACTTCGCTCGAAGCTGACTTCGCCCGCATCGACATCATGGACGATGGGCGAGGATTTACCCCAGCAGCCTTGCGCCATGCGATGGACCCGTTCTACACCACGAAGGACAACGGAACAGGACTCGGTCTCTCCATCTCTTTCGAGATTGTGCAGGCTCACGGAGGTGAGATGATTCTCGCCAACCGGGAGGGTGGCGGTGCCGTGGCATCACTCCGATTGCCGTTGAACAGCGGTACGCTAAGACAGGTAGATAAAGAGGCAGGGCAAGATGGCTGAAGTGCTCATCGTGGACGACGATCACAACTTTCGGGAGACGCTACGGGAACTGCTGTCGGATGCGGGCTACCAGACCCTTGTCGCAACGAATGCTGAGGAAGCGCTTACCTTACTTCAGACCTCGACTCCCGACCTTACGCTGTGTGATTGGAAGATGCCCGGTGGAGGCGGGGAGCAGTTTCTCAAGAGCCTCCATTCCGAAGGACTACTGACCACCATGCCTGTCATTATTCTCACCGCCCATGGTACGGGGCCGAATGCCATGCAGGCGATGCAACTCGGAGCCTACGACTTCATTACGAAGCCCCTCGACATCGACCAGGCTCTTGCGACCGTTGCACGCGCTATCCGGCACATGGAACTGCAGCGCGAGGTCGAACTGCTGCGACAACAGCGGTTCAGAGATCGCGCTCTTGAGGACATCAGCGCACCCGAAGAGGGGATGAAGCCTCAACTTATCGGCGCCTCGCCGGCATGGATCGAGATCTTCAAGAATATCGGCAGGGTGGCTGCCACCGACGTAGGAGTTTTGCTTCTCGGAGAATCGGGCACGGGTAAGGAAGTTGTTGCGCGCGCGATTCATGACAACAGCGCAAGGAGCCGCCACCCCTTCATTATCCTCAACTGTGCAGCGTTGCCGCCAGAGCTATTGGAGTCCGAACTCTTCGGACATGAACGAGGGGCATTTACCGGAGCAATCTCCCAGAAACGCGGGAAATTTGAGGCTGCGGATGGAGGCACGATCTTTCTTGATGAGATTGGCGAATTACCCCTTTCGCTGCAACCTAAGCTACTTCGTGTCCTGCAAGAGCACACCTTCGAGCGGGTCGGCGGAACGGCTTCCATCCACGCCGATGTCCGGGTAATCGCCGCTACGAACCGTCCATTGGAAGACGATGTAGAGCAGAAGACTTTCCGCGCCGACCTGTTCTATCGACTTAATGCGTTTACTGTCCACCTTCCGCCGCTGCGCGAACGTCAGTCCGACATACTCCCCTTGGCGGAGTATTTTCTTGCGCGCTACGCCAACCGCAATCAGGTCGCCGCGACAGGACTCGCCGCCGACGCCATCGTGGCCCTGCAAAGCTATCCCTTCCCAGGCAACGTGCGAGAACTGGAGCATCTGATCGAACGCGCTGCCGTTAAGGCGGGCGGACGAGCCATCACAGCCGAACAGATCCACGAGGAATTGACCAAGGCGAGGACTCCCGCACCGGGCGCATTCGACATCCAGGCAGCGATCGGACTGCCATTTCATGATGCGGTCGCAAACTGGGAGCGTTATCTTATCGAGCAGGCATTGAAGGCTGCCCACGGCAACAAGTCGGATGCCGCACGCAGGCTCGGAATCCATCGACGGCTACTCTACGAGAAGTTGACACAATTCGGAATGCTCTAAGCCGGTTCCGGTTCTCCAATCTCCGAGAATCCTTCAACTTTCGTATGCGATGGAAGCAGGTGGCTCGCCAAGCAGTCGCCCGGCCATTTCGAGCAATTCAGTCGGATGTACTGGCTTCGCAAGGACATCGAATGTGTGTCCGCTCTGGATTGCCAATTCGAGTAGATCGGCTGTGGCCGCCTGACCTGAAAACAGGGATATGTGGCACCCCGGCCATTGGGATCTGACCCGAATGGCCAAATCAATACCATTCATCGCTGGGAGCAATACATCAATAATGACCAGTTCAGGATGCCAGTCTTCCAGCAAGGCAATTGCCTGTTCAGCGGAGTAAACACCCTCGGTCTCGTAGCCACGTTGGGAGAAGATCGTCACGAGCGTACTGGTAATCAATCGCTCATCATCGACAATCAAAACTCGCCTTCGCTTTTCGATCTCTACAGTCATCTGCCTCTCTCCATCGTAGCGCGATGGAGATCTTGACCGGCCGAATCTGCCATACATCTCATATTCTTATTCTCGCTCGTCGCGATAATTCTGATGTAGCTGACGCGCTTGTCGTTGCCTAAGTCATACGGTAAAATCCCGGGATTCCTGCTCAATAACTGCGTCACGGCCCTTCCTGAATGGTCCGCAGCATCAGTATAGAAGCAGAGTGGGAAGTCGCCGCTCAGTTCCTGGGTAGCCCCAATCGAACGCTCTCCCGGGCTACAACATTCAGAGTGTCATTGATACGGAACGTGCGTTAAATCGTGACACGTGCTGTTGTGCCTGATGCATCTGATATTCGGCGCCTCCGGCCGATGGCTGAGGCTGCAAAGAGAATTCTGGGGTAGATAGTTTTCAAATAGGGGCGGACGCCGGTTACTCCAATGGAGAAGAGGTCGCTCACTGCGACGCGGCAGGAATGATCACTCGTGTTCCCATCAAGCGCACGGTTAATATTCGAGTCGATGGCAAACCTGTTCGGGCACGAGGAAAGTAGGAGTAAATGATAAGAAACGTGTTTGAACGAAGCCGATGGCGGGGCGGACGCCCATGCCAGCGGCAACCTCGACATCATGCGCTGCCGGAGCATCCCGAATCAACTTTCGCCTCTTAATGCAGCAGGAGTGATCCCGAGTGCATACGGCTTTCCGTCAGATCGAGTTCACGCTGTAGTGTCCGCATAACTTCATCATCGATACGCCCCTCGTCCCGTAGCCTAATTAGTGTCTCTCTTTCTACTTGGAGAACCGAGAGAATCGCCTCCTGGCGGCTCGCATGATCAACCAGCCCTTGGATGGGCTCTTCTCGTTCGGCAGGCAACGCATCCAATCTCCTCTGATAACTTCCAATTAACTCGCTATAGATTCCTGCCTGGTCGCGACTCCTCGACCGTTTTCGGTCGAGATGTACGAGTGCCTCTCGAAGAAGAATTCGTCGTGCTTCCTGTTCTTCATCGTTCATGCGTTCCGATTCCGATAGACCCAGCTTTCGAATAAGCCATGGCAACGTAAGGCCTTGGAATACCAGCGTCGTCACAATCAGGCAAAAGGCGAGATAGATGATCATGCTTCTCTGCGGGAAAGTCCTTCCATTCGGCAGAGCATATGGGAGAGAAACAGCAGCCGCCAGCGACAACACGCCCCGCATCCCGCCCCATCCGATGACGAATACGGTTCGTGGATTTGGTTCAACGACCTTCACTTTATGAATCCAGCGACGTATCGCGTAGGCAATATAAGTTTCACCATAAACCCAGACCATCCGCACGATGATCATGACAACGCTGAAACCGACTCCGTACTCTAACAAGACCTCATGACTCATGCCGCCGATCTGCCCCACGACATAGGGCAGTTGAAGCCCAATCAGGACAAATACAATTCCATTCAAAATAAAGGTCAATGCATCCCACACAGCTGCGGTTTGTAGTCGAACCTGAGGCGACATGTACTGTGGGCTTTGGCGGCTCATATACATGCTGCATGCGATCACTGCAATCACGCCGGACGTGTGTGCCCGGTCACCGATGAGATACGCCGCGTAGGGCACCAGGATGCTAATTACGATCTCGATCGGCCCATCATCCACCCACCGCTCAAACCACGCGACCACAACTCCGATTGCCAGGCCAATGAGAACGCCGCCGCCGGTCAGGAAGAATAATCGTCCTACACCTTCGACGATGGATGGTGTTCGACCTGTGACCAGCATTGTCAGCCCAAACTGTAATGCGAGCAGTCCGGTCCCGTCGTTCACCAAGCTTTCGGCTTCCAGAATCTCTACGATCTTTTGCGGCAGGCCAACTCTTCGCGCGATAGACGTCGCCGCAATCGCATCGGTAGCGGCGACGACTGCACCTAACAAAACTCCGGATCGCCAGTCGAAGCCTGGCAACAGAGAACCTGACGCCAAGGCCAGCCCTACCACCGTAAACAGAACCAACCCTACCGCAAGCATCGCGATGCTTACAAAACTCCGCTGGAACTCTCTCCATGAGAGCGTCCACGCTGCGGAGTATAGGAGTGGCGGCAGGAAGACGACAAAAACCAGGTCCGGATTGAATCCAATCCGAGGCATTCCTGGGACGAAACTTACCAGAAGGCCTGCAACTACGAGCAGGATCGGATAGGGTACCTTCAAACGACGTGCCAACCCGGCGAACATAGCCACAAACACAAGCAGCATCAAAAACACGGACTGTACAGCTTGAATGCCCGTCCCGCTGATCATGAACCCACCAACCTGATCCATGCGCTGTCGAAGTTAGGGGCAGAGAGCATGATCTATTATCGCCTCGCACGGCGGCAGAGGGTGCTCAATTCGGTCTCGCTACGCAAGGGAGGATGCTCTCGTTAAAGCGTGTCTGTCGGACATTCCTCTTTAGCCTTTCTCATGGTCTCGATACTCATTAGCTTTCTTGCGGGTATTGCGCTTCTTTGGAGAGCCCACTGCATTGCAGCCACCGATCCATGACATCATACGAATAAAAGAGTCATGGAAAGTCTTGCGTTTCCCTCGCACAGTGAGCCTAATCGATCCTTACAACTGTGTATCGCTGAATTTTCTGCTTGATACAGTCACGAACTTCAGTGCCCTATCGAGGAGCGGATGGTCAAGACTATGTCAAAACAAGAAGGCGCTGCTAACCATCGATGGCGTTCTTTCTTCGGGAACGACAGCGATTTCTAAATTGGTGTGCATTCCCAAAAGTCGAAACACTGCAGCCGGGCTGGAAATCGTGATAACCGGGCCAACATGTCCGGGAGGACAATTTGCGCCCTTCGGACCGTGGTGAACCAGACCCACCCGAATTTCAAATTCCCGCCGACGATAAAATCGAAACCGTAGTAGCAAGAGGAAAGCAGGCGGAAAGAGTTCCCCAGCAGTAGCGCCGGCGCCGAAGGAGGAAATACAACACACCTTCAAAGCTGGTGCGCTTCGATGAATACCGGCTGATCACGTGGCGACTTATCGATAATCCCTTTAAGCCGAGCCATGGATATGAGGTTCAGCTCACTTGACTTTGCGGGTATCTGAATGAGAACCAACTGCGTAGTAAAGCTGGGCCAGCTGCGGCGAACCGACCTTCGACCAGCCGCCCTGATCCTTGGCCGCGCCATGCGCGACAATCCCATGCACCTTCAGGTCTTCGCCATATCGGACCCGGAGCACCGCCGTCGGGCGCTGGAAAGGTTCTTCCGGCCGGTACTGCTCGGTCTCCTCCTGAGGGGGTTGATCTACGGCGCGTATCGCGATCACGCGCTTGTAGGCATCTGCGGCATGGCACGGCCCGGCTCTTGTCAGCCCACTCCTCTTGAAAAGCTCCGCGTGGTACCTGCGGTCGTGTTCGGCAATCCACTCCGCGCGGCGCTTCGCGTTCTGAACTGGACCGAGGCATGGGCGCATCGCGATCCTGCGGAGCCGCACTGGCATCTGGGACCCGTGGCCATCGAACCCAGCCTCCAGCGCCAGGGAATTGGAAGCGCCTTGCTGACCGCGTTCTGTGCGCAGAGGGATGCCGATGGAGCCGTTGCGTATCTCGAGACCGACCGGCAATCAAACGTTCATTTCTACCAGAAATTCGGGTTCGCGGTGGTAGCAGAAGCCAACGTAATGGGAGTACTCAACTGGTTTATGTCCCGCCCTGGTGGACACCCACGCAAGGCTTGACCTGCAAGAGCGGATCACTTCCGCAAACAGCGTTTGCCGGTCCTCTCATTCAGTTAGAGTTCAAGGATGAAAGTTGTCGTTTTTGGCGCGTCCGGCGGCGTTGGCAACCACGTTGTTCAGCAGGCCCTCCAAAAGGGCTATGCGGTCCGGGGAGTGTATCGCAGCTCTTCAACCCCTCGCTTGGAGTCCAATCTTGAAGTCGCCTATGTGAGTGACTTCTTCGATCGTCAAGCCTTGGCAGAAGTCATCGCTGGAGCAGACGCCGTCATCAGCTGTCTCGGCTCGCGTCGGAAAAACCCAACAAATCCGTGGTCGAAAATGACCTCTCCTTTAGATCTCATGGAACTCTTCTCCAGGAGCTTAATAGAAGCGATGACAGCGCTCGCTATGCCGAAACGACTCGCCATTGTCAGTGCTGCCGGAGTCGGTACGAGCGCTCCCCTCGTCCACCCAGTGCTGCGCTTCGTCTTCGATCATTCCACGGTCGGGCTCGAATATAAGGATCTGGCCAGGATGGAAAATCAGGTCGAACGATCCAACCTCGACTGGACCATCGTCCGCCCGGTGACACTTACGACTGGCCGGTTGACGAACAAAGTGAAAATATGTAGCCATTACGGTCTGATCGATTCGATTTCGCGAGCGGATGTCGCGAGCTTCCTGCTTCGCTGCCTGGAAGAGCCCACAAGCAGTACCTCGCGAACGCCAATGATCTGCACCAAGTGATTTCCGAAGCTAAATCTCGAGTCGGCTTGTGGTTACCAATCTAAGGCCTGAAAGTCAGAGGTCCTGAAAAGGTCCAATAAGGTAAGGGGAAAAATACGTGTGGAGCGTGGTGTAGGCTGCGGTCCGTACCATGCAGTTTCAATGAGTTGTGTTATGTTGCCAAAATGGCATAGAAGCAGCGAAACCACAACCTGCTTAGCTTCAATGAGTTGAGTCTCCCTAAGCCGCGATGTTGCGGCGGGGATCCAGTACGCTACCAATCGTCGGGATCTGAAATGGGGTGTGCATCACTGAATAAAGCCGTCTCGGGCTTCGAACCGCCGATCATCGTCGTTTTTTCGCAAGCCAGCCTCGTGTGGACGACCAAGGTTTTACGATCTAGGAACTCATTGAAAAACGCCACAAGTCCTTGAATTCCTTGGGGAGTTGTGGACTTTTTGCCTTCAAACCGGTTTGAATTGGTGTTTTGGTGCGTGTTTATGGGGCTTTTCGGGTTCTG
>NZ_JBEKYX010000148.1:0-7225 GCF_049510455.1 Occallatibacter sp.
GCTCCGTCATAGCCCTCGACCAAGCCATCGAAACGCTACTTCCTCAGATCACCGACCACAATGCCCAGGCTTGGTTCAGACTTCGATTCGGAAAGCCACAATAACTGTGAAAATGATCTAAGCAATTTCGATGTTTATGCAACTGCCGGCGGTCAAGACAAAGCTGTTGTCGAGCAGTTCACGGCGACGGTCGACGCTCTCGGGCAAATTGCCATCAGCTTCACGCAGGGTTCCGCGGACAATCCAGAAGTCGCGGGCATTGAAATCTTGGGATCGGGTACTCTGGGACAACCGCTGTCCGATGTCCTCGAAATCGATACCGGCAGAAGCACCGCGGTGTCGCCGTTTGTCGCAGACGAGGATTTCAATACCGGCAACGAAGCCAGCAGCAGCGCCACCATTGCGACCACCAACACGTCCATGCCTGCCCCGGCTGCGGTCTATCAGACCTGCCGATGGGTTTCGTCCTTCACCTACGCCATTCCCGGGCTCACCGCCGGGTCTACCTATGCGGTGCGCCTGCACTTTGCCGAACTGACCTTTGACGGATCGGGGGAACGTGTTTTCAATGTCGCAATCAACGGGACTAACGTCCTGAGCAATTTCGATATTTACGCGACGAGTGGATCGGCAAACCAGGCAATTACGGAGCAGTTCAATGCGGTTGCAAACAGTGCGGCCAGATCGTTATTGCCTTTACCGCTGGTTCAGCCGATAACCCCGAGGTCAACAGAATCGAGGTTCTCCGATAATCCTCGGGCTGGATCCGGAGGTTCGGCAAAACCGTGCCTCCGGACAACAGAGGAACAAGAGGCTCTCAGATTCTCAGTGATCCAGGTCGAGGCTATAGAGATTGCTTGTGCCCACCCTCGGCAGCACGAGCGGTTCATTGTTCGGGGTCAAACCGGAGAAGAAGTAGTTCTCTGCATCCTTAAGCTGGATGTCGGAGAGATCGGCAATCACCTGCTTTTCCCCGGTCGGAACGCTGAGACGAAGAATCGGTTGTTCGTCGCTAAGGAATGCATGGACATAAAGTGTCTTGCTGTCCCGGCTCCAAATTGGATCGGCGGCGCTGGTGTCGGCTAGCAGACTCCAGGTGCGGGTGTGCCAGTTGAAAAGCATCACCTTCTTTTGATCGAGCGACAAGGCTGCGATCCACTGTCCGTCCGGGGACCATCGCGGGCTGAACAGTCCATCGGAACCAGGGAGCACTTCGATCTTCCCACTTTGTAAGTCGAGCAGGTAGATTTCGCGCGGTCCAGGTTCTTTCCCCATTAGGTCAGGTTCGCGACCAAAAACGATCTGTTTTCCGTCGGGAGACCAGGTCGGATCTGCAACATTGTGATTCTCATTGAGCAGTGGCGAAAGGTCGCCGCCCGTGGCGCTCTCGATATAAATGGACCACGGATGTCCCAGTCTTTTGGCCATCAGTGCGAGCTTGGTCCCATCGGGAGACCAGTGCGCTGCAAAGACCTCGTAGCCGGACGGCGCCAGTTGCAGGCGATTCGAACCGTCCGAGGCGTGAGCCCTCCAGAGTCCTCCGTCAGAATCGGTCCATACGATCGAGGAGCCATCGGGCGAGTATTCGACTCGCGTCGCGCCCCGCAGGAAGAACGGTTCCGGCAGGAAGGCATGCTGTTTCTCATCCAAACGCCGCAGTTCAACGGATTCATCCGATCCCAAAAAGAATATCCGGCGGCCCGTGCGCGCAACTGTGGGTGAGAAATAGTGAATAGGTCCTTGTGTCAAGCGTTCGAGGATCGAGTGACCGAATGAGCGGCTAAGCTCCCAAAGATCGCTCCCATGCTCTCGATACATTCGAAATACGTAGCTCTTTCCATCGGGCGTCCAGACTCCGCAGCACATGTAGGTGTGATCGACTCTGAGCGCTGGTATAGGATTTGCTCGGTTGGCCCCGTTCGCAATCTCCCAAAGAGAGCTTGTGTGCGTCATTGGATCCACTATCGTGAAGCGAAGCAATTTTCCATCTGGGGACCAGCGAGGCCAGAATCCTCTTCCAGGGAGAGTGGCGATATGGATCAACTCGCCGTCTGCCAGGCGGACGGCGGAAAGTTCATTTCCAGAGGCATAAAGAATACTCGTACCATCCGGCATCCATGTGGCGGCATGTACCAGGATATTCCCTACTCGAAAGGCACTTCCACCTGCCGTGGGGGCCACCCACAATGGCTGCTCAGTCGCCGAATTGGGACGGCTCAGAAGGAGCAATCTACTGCCGTCTCGTGAAACGTCGGCGATCGAAACCGATGCCAGTTCCTCCGGGAGTGGCACAGGCCGGAGATTGCCGGTGTCGATCGAAATAGCCGCCAGTTGGGGTTTACCGTTGACGCGCGCCATAGCAAAAATGGATGCCCCGTCCGTAGCGAGGCTCGGCAAGTTTTCGGGGCCCGGCGGTCCCTCCGAGATAGGACTTCCATATGTGATCTGGTCAATTTCCGGACTTTCCAGCGTGGGATGGTACGCCAAAAGCCCTAGAAGGAGAATGAATTGTCCCAGGATTACCCCACACAGCGCGATTACGCGGTATCTAGACAGCCAGCGGCCGGTAGCCAAAAACAAATTGACCCACTTTGGCACGGCAGATTCCGTCTGTAAAGACATAGTGGATGCTTCGAGCGGGCGAGGAGCCAATGCGGAATTCTCATCCGGCTCTGACAGATGATCGCTCACCGGGACTGGAATCAGAGGGTCGCGCGCTGGCTGCGTGAGAATTGTAATTGTCGCGACAAATCGGTAACCCCGTTTCGGCAGGGTCTCTACATACCTTGGGTTTTCCGCAGAGTCGCCCAGGGCATCGCGAATCTTGTTGATCGCCCCGGCAATAGCACGCTCGAAATCGACGTTTGTGTCCTTGCCCCACAGTCTTTCTTGGAGTTCGTCTTTAGATACAACTTCCCCGGCTCTCTCGATCAAGGCGCAAAGAACCTTGAACGGTTGTGCAGGCAAATGGATACGCAGGCTGCCTTTCCACAGTTCTCCTGATTGCAGATCCGCCTCGAAGCGGCCAAAAGCAATGCGATTTGTCTCATCGAGAAGCGCCATTGGGAAGCCCTTATCAGCAAACGAACCGGAACTCTCAACCAGGATCAAGTATAGACTTAACTCCTAAGCCAATCAATCTAATAGGCTTATCCATCAATAAAAAAACAAGACATAAAGAGGGTGAAATCCATTGAATCAACCCATCCCAAGGTCCAAGGTTCTCAATTGTCCTCCTGTACTAGTCGATTTCTGTAACGAAACAGGAGGGAGAGAGGCTAAATGATAAACGCAAAATCACAAGAAGGTTCAGCTCGCAGGACCATCCTGCGAGCCTTGCAGATGCTGACGATCACGCTGATTTTTGCCAGCGCTTTCGTTCACCAGGCAGTGGGGCAGTCGGAATCAGGAAAAGTAGTCGGTACTGTGACCGATCAGACCGGGGCAACGGTTTCCGGAGCAACGCTCACCCTCACAAACAATGAAAACGGCCTCGTGCTGACAGCCACATCGAACGGCGCGGGAGAACTCAATCTTCCGGCCGTGCCGCGTGGTGTCTATACCGCGAAAATATCGGCTCCTGGATTCCAGTCACAGTCCCAATCCATCACGGTGACGGTCACCGAGGTACAAGGATTGCAATTTAAGTTGACGCCGGGCGCGGTCACGACTTCGATTGAAGTCACAAGCGCTGCGCCATTGGTCAATACGTCGAATGCCACCCTTGGGGAGACGATTGAGTCGAAGCAGATTACCGAGCTTCCCTTGAACGGCCGTAACATACTTAATCTGACGTTGCTCACCCCGGGTGTGACGACAGGGGCTAATGTCGAGAATGGCCAGGACACAATTAACCGCTACAGCGACTCGGGCGGCGGCCAACTCTCGGCCAACGGCACACGCGCCCAGGCGAACAACTTCATCCTGGACGGCGTGGACAACAACGATGGTTTGCAGAACATCATCGTATTCTTCCCTCCGGTCGATGCAACCGAGGAGTTCAAAGTCGATACGAACGTGGCGCCTGCGCAATATGGCCGCGCCGGCGGCGTGTTCTTGATCAGTTCCATCAAGTCCGGCACCAACCAGTTCCACGGGTCGGCCTTCAACTTCAATCGCAGTGGCAAATGGGCGGCGAATCCCAACTATCAATTCCTGGACGCCTCCGCCACACCAAATCCTCCTTTCCGGCGCAACCAGTTCGGAGGATCCGTGGGGGGGCCTTTCTTCAAAAACAAGCTCTTCGGGTTTGGCGACTATCAGGCTACTCGTGCCGATTATCCCGACGGCTCCGGGTTTGACACAGTTCCGACTGCGCTTATGCGCCAGGGGAACTTCTCCGAGCTACTCTCCGCAAGTGCTCCTGGATCGGGCGGAGTCGCCGGCATCGGCTATACAACCGGAGATTACACGGCATTTCCCCATTGCGTACCCAATAACGGCAACCTGAACAACAATCTGCCCGCAAACAGCCTGGGACAGATCTACGATCCCGAGACCTGCTCGCCCTTCCCGGGCAACATAGTCCCCTCCAGCCGCCAAAATCAAGCGGCCCTGAATTACTTCAATGCATTCCCGATGCCAACCCGGACAGATCGCGTTCTCAACAATTATCAATACGCGGTCCAGGGTGGTTACAACTTCAACACCTTCGATGTTCGCCTCGACTGGAATCGTACGGACCATGACCTGTATTTCGCGCGCATGTCGTATGACAGCTCAGATAACTTCAACCAATCGGACTTTGCGCAGGTGCCGAACGAACCTGAATTGTCAGTCAACGGCAACAAAAACTATACCCACGCACGTGGTTGGGTACTTGGAAACACTCACACCTTCTCGCCCACAATCGTCAACGAAGCACGTATCGCCTATACCCGCGATAACTATGGCTTCCAACCAAGCAACATAGGGGATAATGTTGCCAAAGACCTCGGAATGATCTATCAGCCCGGCCTGGCTGGGGCATCTGGCGGCCCAATCATTGGCGCGTCTGGCAGCCAAATAACATACACCGGCGATTATGGCTTGTTTGCGACCCCTCAAAACACCTATGAAGTGACCGATACCCTCAACCTCATTCGAGGTGCTCATTCGATCAGCCTCGGCGGCACGTACCTTCGCCGCCAGGTGGAATTCTTCCGCCCCATTTCCGGAAAAGGTTTCTTTGGCTATGCCGGAAACGGAACGGACTTCACAGGATATGAGGTGAGCGAAATGCTCGCCGCCTTCGCGGACTATTATTCGGTCGGTTCCCAGAACGGATACTTCGCGGAGATCAGTCAGGAAGATGGACTTTTTGTCCAGGATGACTGGCGTGTCAATAAACGGCTCACCCTCAACTTCGGCATCCGCTGGGATGTGTTGACGTGGCCCTCCGAGGCGCACAATCAGAATGCCGCGTTCAATGTCGAGACCGGCCATGTGATGTTGGCTGGCCAGAACGGCATACCCAACAGCATCATCAACCAGGATTACGGCAACTTCGCACCCCGTGTCGGATTTGCCTATGATCTGCTGGGAAACGGCAAGAGCTCCCTTCACGGCGGATACGGCATCTTCTACTTTCCCGATTACGGGGGCATCAGCAACCAGTTAGGCCAGCAGCAACCGTTTGGCGGAAGCGTCGGCTTCAACACCTACTCCGGATATTGCATTGCATTAACCGGAATAGCAAACCCCGGCGGCACGCCGAGCGGCTCCTACGATTGTCCCTACACTGCGAATGCGTCAGCTCCATATAATGGGCAGCCAGAGCCCGGTTTCGTAAACTTCAACCCAGACAATCCTTCCAGCACCTACAACGGCCTTGCCGTCAATCAGAACAACAATCACAGCATGATGCAGGAATGGAACCTGCAACTCGAACATCAGCTCAAGTCGAATAACGTGGTGAGCGTGGCGTATGTAGGCACCCATGGCAGCCGGCTCTCGACTTACTATACCTACAACACCTACTTACCCGGGGTAACGACGAAGCCGTTTCCAAACATTGGGGGCATCTCGCTCGATGACTACGACGGCAGTTCCAATTACAACGGGCTGCAGGCGCACATTGAGCACAGAGGCACCTACTTCACTGCCACTGGATCGTACGCGTGGTCACACACGCTCGACAACACTGTGAGCGCCTACAGCGGTACGCCAGAGTCCTTTCTTGTCTATGGCGACCAGAAGGTTAACTATGGCAATGCAACTCAAGATGAACGGCACATCTTCAGTGGATCGTTTGTCGGCTATCTGCCCTTCGGCCGCGGCAAAAAGTTCGCCTCAAACGCTCCGCGCGCCTTGGACGCGGTGATCGGCGGATGGCAGTTCAATAACATTCTCCTTCTTCAAACTGGCCAGCCGGTCGATCTTACTTCGGCAGGCAGTGCGAATCCTGGTGGCAATCGTCCTGACCTCATCGCTCCGATCAGCTATCCGAAGAGCATAAGCGGTTATTGGTTTAACCCAGCTTCCTTTTCCAGTGCTATTCCCACCATCCTGGCGACGGATGGATCGGGAAGCAGCGTGTTCACGCGCATGGGAACACTCGGCCGGAACCAGGTTTTCGGTCCCGGCTATAGAGTTGACAACTTCGGCTTGCAGAAGAACTTCCAGATTATGGAAGGCAAGATTCTGGAGCTACGTGGCGACGCCTTCAACATAACCAACACTCCAAACTTTCAGAACCCTGGCAACAGCCAGGGTGACCTCAGCACCTTTGGCGTAATTACTGGGTACAAGGGACAGCCCCGTCAAATTCAATTGGCGGCTCGTTTCGTGTTCTAACCAACAGGGCCGCGGACAGATCCCCGGAAGGCGGTGGAGCTGTCCGCGGTCATCCCCCTTAAAAGGCGCGATTCCGAGCGATTCCGCTCGCGCGGAGAAGTGCTTTGTTGATCGTCCAATCGTCCACTCAACAAACTCAAAGAGGGTACACCTTGCGAACCGTTGGTATGAATCATTTGCTGCTCGTAGCAACCACTCTCGTGGCCATGGGCAATTTCGTCGCTGTTGCCCAAGAGCCCGCCTCAGCGGCGGATGTGTCCGAATCCGCGAGGCCATCGCCCGACCGTAGTGCTCCTGAATGGCTCCGTTCCGGCCTGATCTATGAAGTATTTCCGCGCTCCTTTTCGGCCGATGGGAATTTGAATGGCGTAACCGCCGGGTTAGATCGGCTGAAAACTCTCGGCGTCACAGTCGTTTGGCTCATGCCCATCCATCCCGTGGGGCAGCTCAA
>NZ_JBEKYX010000149.1:0-7180 GCF_049510455.1 Occallatibacter sp.
GTCATCGGATCAATCTGGCTGCGCCAGGCAAGCTGGAACTTCTGCTTTGGCGTCAGCGGAGCCGCATTCTTTGCATAGCTTATGTAGAAATTTGGGAAGACTCCCAGTATGCGCTGCTGCTCTTCGATCTGCAGCTGTGCCGCCGCAATCTCCTGCACATCTGCCGTCACCGTCACCTGCGTCGAGGCCGTGATCAGCAGAACCACCGCCGGCAACTCGCGGCTTTCCCCGGCAGCCAGGTTCCCCGTCAGCGTCTGAGGGCCAAATCCCTTCCCGGAAATAGTCAGCTTGTACGGGCCGGAAGGCAGGCTGCTAAAGGAATAGCGGCCTAGTTCATCTGAAACAGCGGCATTCGATCCAGAGTTTGAGGTGATCGTAACCTGCGCGCCCTGGCAAACACTGCCATCGCGGTCAGTCACCACGCCGTGCAGGCTGGCGGCAGTCTCCTGTGCCCGCAAGGGCGCCATCAGTACCCAGGCGGCAAGCAGCCATGCAGCCAGCGCGCACAAAGCACGCAGATTTACGCTGCATTTCGAGCGGAAATGTTCCCCAATAGGATCATGTGTAGAGATATGGCGCACCTTGATTTAGACGCGAACTGAAACCTGTTGCCTACCCGCTCCATTTCGCTGAACAGAATTCGAGTTTCCATTAACGTACTTCATCGGAGCAGCCTATCCGCCATTCAGCCGCCCCGGTTACCAAAGTACGTTGACCTTTCGTCCGAAATCTTCCTTAGAAACGTCAGTTGCCAAATCGCTCCCGCACCATCGCCATCGCTTCATCCAGTGTGTGGATCGCACCCTCAAGCTGCGCGTCCTCCACCTGGCGCAGAATCTCCTTGAAGCGCGGCCCCGGCGCGTACCCCGCCGCAATCAGCTCGCGGCCTGTCAGCAGCGGAACGGGCCGAACCGCTTCTTCCGGCATCGCCTCATACCGCTCCCGGACAAAATTCCAGTGGTCCAGGTTGCCGCTCGCCGCCATGCAGTCCATCTTGTGCAGCGCCAGGTGCTGCGGAAACTCCTCCAGCCGGAAAAACCGCTTCAGCGTGGAAGGCTTCATCCGCTCCGCATCCGCAAACCGCATGTGGTTTTCGATCAGCGCCAGAATCTGCTGGGTCTCATCATTCGAAAACCGGAACCGCTGACAGATTTGCGCACCGATGGCCATGCCAACCTCCACATGGCCGTCAAAACGAATCCTGTCCGGCGCAACGCGAAAGGTCGCAGGCTTGCCAACATCATGCAGCAGTGCTCCCCATGCCAACGTCAGCGGAGCGCCGGCTTCCAGCTGTTCCAGCAGCATCAGCGTATGCGTCCAAACATCGCCCTCCGGATGATACTGCGCAGGTTGTTGCACGCCTTTCATCTTTGCAATCTCCGGAAGCACCTCAACCAGCAATCCAGTCTCATCCAGCAGCTCAAAAGCTCTCCGCGCATGGCCCTCGGTAAGCATCTTTGTCAGCTCCTCGCGCACCCGTTCGCGGCTGACGGAGGAGATCTTTGGCGCCATTGCGCGAATCGCAGCCAGGGTCACAGGCTCAATCGCAAATCCAAATCGCGCGGCAAACCGCACAGCACGCAGCAGCCGCAATCGGTCTTCTTCAAACCGCCGCATAGGCTCGCCGATAGCACGGATGACGCCTGCATCCAGATCGGCAAGGCCGCCGACGTAGTCGAGCACTGCTTGCCTCAGTTCGTCCGACGAAAGCTGCGGCGCGGCAAGTGGATTCAGCAGCAGTCCGTTAACGGTAAAGTCACGTCGCTGCACATCTTCTTCCGCGCTGAGCGTGTAGCGAACCGAATCCGGCCGTCGTCCGTCGGAATATGCTCCATCGGAACGAAAGGTTGCCACTTCGGTGACTGTTTCTTCGTCTGCAACGAGCACGACGCCAAAATGCGCGCCCACAGCAAAGGTGCGCGGAAAGCTGGCGAGAACCACATCCGGCGCAGCAGAAGTCGCCACATCATAGTCGTGCGGCTCGCGACCCATAAGCAAGTCGCGCACACAACCGCCGGCGAGATAGGCCTCGTAGTCTTTGCCGCGCAGGGTTTCGACGATTCGGAGCGCGGCGGCGAATTGAGGGGAGGACAACAGCATAGTGCTTACATTTTCCTTAAATGAGACAAGACCGCGCTTCTGGGCAGAGGCGAATCGCTTACTCGACAGGCTCGTGCTTTCTCTGAATGACTTCCTGCCAACCCAACGCTCTTGTAATCAGGGCAAAAGCTCCCAGTAGAAAGACCGCCCCACATGGGCGAAGTATCGCAGCCAAAAACGTCGACAGATTTTCCTGGGGGAAGTGAAGCACCGTCAGCTCGTAATTTCTCTGCAGGAGCATTCCGATCAGAAAGATCAGCGAGAGCGCCATCATTGCAATTCCGGCAATCTTTCGAAACCAAAACGCCACAACGGTTGTCGCAAAGAATCCCGGCAGACAGACTACGATGGCAACTATTTCAGCAAATGAATCATTGGCTCCTAATGAGAAAATTCCGCGTGCGGAAGCGGCGCAGCCATACAGACTAAACAGCAGTGCTGCGCCAAAAATCAACGCGCTGATGATTCGTTTTGCAGTGTCATTCATTGCAGAACAGTAGAGCATACGGCGTGGTGGGATGCGAAGGCGCGAGCACTAAACTGGAATTATGAGCAACGGCCTCATTCTGGGCATTGAAAGCTCGTGCGACGAGACTGCGGCCGCGGTGGTGGAGCGCGGCGCGCGCACGCTTTCATCGGTTGTGGCCTCGCAGATTGACACGCACGCGCGCTATGGTGGCGTTGTGCCGGAGCTGGCTAGCCGCGAGCATCTGCGCGCAGTGGTGCCGGTGGTAGATGCGGCGTTGAAAGAAGCCGGTGTTGAGCTCCGTGATCTGGATGCGATCGCCGTGACAAGCGGGCCGGGACTTGCCGGCGCGCTGTTGGTTGGAATTACTTATGCCAAGGCGCTGGCCTTTGCAGAAGAGCTGCCTGTCATTGCGGTAAATCATCTGGAAGGCCATATTCATGCGGTGCTGCTGAATGAGCGACAGAAAGATTCCGGTTCGGCTGATAGTTATCCCACCCATGCGACAAAAGCGTCGCATGGATTGGGCACCCATGATGAGGGAGAACAGGCTTTGGCGTTGGTGGTTTCTGGTGGGCATACGCATTTGTATTTGGCCACGCCGCAGGCACAGGGTTGGAAGTACCAGTTAGTAGGCCGCACTTTGGATGATGCAGCGGGCGAGGCTTACGACAAGGTGGCGAAGCTGCTGGGATTGGGCTATCCGGGTGGACCGTGGGTTGATGCGCTGGCGAAGTTTGGCGATCCAAAGGCCGTTCCGTTCGCCTTTGCGCAGATCAAACACAAGGTTCATCTGCTTGGAAAGGCTCCGCGCACGAAAGCTGCAAAGACTGCGCCGATTGCCGATCTCGATCCGCATTTACTTTTCTCCTTTTCTGGTATCAAGACTGCTGTGCTGCGGTATGTGGAGCTGAACGGGCTGCGCGAGGGTGCTGGAGAGCGCGCTGCGAAGATACTTGCCGGAGCAAAGGTGCCCAAGATGCACGAAGAAGCTCTGGCGCTTTGCCCACAGATGGTTCTGGACTTGATTGCCTCCTTTCAGTTTGCCGTTGTTGGCGACCTGATGAAGAAGACTTTTGCTGCCGCGGAGTCGCCTGGAGCGAAGCGCATTCTGGTGACAGGCGGCGTGGCTGCTAATCGCGAACTACGTGAGCGGTTTGCGAAGGAAGCAATTCGGCGAGGAGTGACGGTGGCGTTTCCTACGCTGGCGCTTTCGACGGACAATGCGGCGATGATTGCGGCGGCGGCGTGGCCGCGCTTTCAGGCCGGTGAGTTTGCGGAGAGTGCGCTGAGCGCCGATCCGTCTTTGGCGCTAGGCGTGTAGCGGGGGATGGCGTAAGGCGCGCTGCTACAATCGATAAGGCCCTCGACCAGTCCCGAATTTTCCGGGCCGGAAACTACTGTAGAAGTTCTGCCTGATGACCCTCCGCCTCTTTAATACTCTTACTGGACAACTGGACGAGCTCTCGCCTGCCGATGGCGGCGAGTTGCGGATGTACGCCTGCGGGCCTACGGTTTATGACTACGGCCACATTGGCAACTTTCGCACCTTTCTGCAGGTGGATGTTCTGCGGCGGTTCCTGAAGCTGACCGGAGTGCCGGTTCGCCATGTGATGAACATTACGGATGTGGATGACAAGATCATTCGCAACGCGGCGGAGCGTGGGATTTCGATTGGCGAGTACACGCCAAAGTTTGTGGATGCCTTCTTCGAGGACCTCGATTCGCTGCGGGCGGAGCGGCCTGAGTTCATTGCCCGCGCTACCGAGCACATTGAAAAAATGGTGCAACTGATCCAGAGGCTTGAGGCCGCGGGTGCGGCATACAAGACTGAGGATGGAAGCTGGTACTTCCGGCTGAAGTCGTTTCCTGAATACGGCAAACTGAGCAAAAAAGATCTTACGGGCATTGAAGATGGCGCCCGCGTGGATGTGGACGAGTACGAGAAGGACTCGGCGCGCGACTTTGCGCTGTGGAAGGCTGTGAAGCCGGGCGAGACCTCCTGGGATACGGCGATCGGGCGCGGCCGGCCGGGTTGGCACATTGAATGTTCGGCGATGTCGATGGAATTTCTGGGTGAGAGCTTTGACCTCCATGCTGGTGGTGAGGATTTGATGTTCCCGCACCACGAGAACGAGATTGCGCAGAGCGAGATGGCGACGAAGAAGCCCTTTGCGCGGCACTGGATGCATGTGCGCTTCCTGCTGGTGGACGGCAAGAAGATGGCAAAGAGCGATGGGAACTACTACACGCTGCGCGACCTGCTGCTGAAAGGCTACAAGGCTTCAGCGGTACGGATGGCGCTGATCTCCGTGCCGTACCGGCACCAGTTGAACTTTACCTTTGACGGGTTGATCGAAGCGACGAATGCGATTGACCGGCTGCGAACCTTCCACGAGCGGCTGACCAAGGCTGCACTGCCGGCGGGCGAGAGCGAGGCAATGCAGCAGGCGGCGTCGAAGGCGCGCGCCGGATATTTTGCTTCGCTGGCGAACGACCTGAATACGGCGGATGCGAGAGCGCCGATCTTTGACCTTGTCAGGGCGGCGAATACGGCGCTCGACAAGACTGCTCAGGGTCAGGGCGAGTTTCTGGCCGGGGACCGCGAGGCGGTGCTGGCGGCGCTGAAGGATTTTGACGCGGTTTTTGATGTGCTGGAGGACCGCGATGCCGGTCCGACGGAGCGCGCCGTTGCATGGGCGCAGGCGGATGGCCGCGAGGTGGCTGCGGAGCTGCTGGCGCGCCAGGGGCTGAGCGACGCGGAGATTGACGGGCTTGTGGCCGAGCGGACGCAGGCTAAGAAACAGCGGAACTTTGCGCGCGCCGACCAGATTCGCAATGAACTGGCGGAAAAGGGCATCCTCATCGAGGACTCCAAGGATGGCGTGCGGTGGAAGCGGAAGTAGCCCGCGCTAGCGTAAACTGACCCTATATTTCCGCGGAGGTGCGAATGATGGAATTCGAGATCGTTTTTGATCGCGAGGAAGACGGCCGCTGGATTGCAGAAATCGAGAGTTTGCCTGGCGTTCTTGTCTATGGGGCTACTAAAGAAGAAGCCCAATCCAAAGTTGAGGCGCTTGCCCTGCGCGTGATTGCCGACCGCATCGAGAGCGAGCAATCTACTGCGGGTGTGGTACGGTTCGCGGCTGCATGACATTCCATGAAATTTCCCTCATCGAAAGCCAAACGAGTCTATAGCGCGCTTCTGAAAATTGGTTGGCGCGAGAAACCACGCATCAGCACGAGCGGCTCACATCGGCAGCTGGTTCATCCAGATTTCCCGCATGAATATACATGGGCCTTTCATGATGGAGATGAGATCGGTCCGAAAATGCTAGCCAAAGTATATAAACGGACAGGCTTAAAGCCAGAGGATTTATAAGTCTTATGGAAGCAAATGAAGCCCAGGAACTGCAGGAGCATGCCGAGCATGGCGCGAGTGAATCGAGCATGCGACCGGTGGCGTTTACGATGGCGGTGCTGGCCGCGATAGTGGCCATTACCACGGTGCTCGGCCACCGGACGCATACCGAGGCGGTGCTAACGCAGAACAAAGCCACGGACCAGTGGAATCTCTACCAGGCGAAGAAGATCCGTTCGAGCGATATGGGATTGATCTCCGACCTGCTCCACGTGGTGACTGTGACGGACAAGGACACAGCGCAGAAGACTCTGAAGGCTTATGCCGACCACCAGGCCAAGTGGAACGACGACCTGAAGGAAGAGCAGGACAAGGCCGAGGCGCTGGAGAAGAAAGTGGACAAGGCCGAGAAGAAGGCCAACCGCTTCGATCTGGGCGAGACGCTGCTTGAGATTGGTCTGGTCATTACCTCCATTACGCTGCTGACCAAGAGCCGGGCGTACTGGTACTTCGGGCTGGCTTTTGCGCTGGCCGGAATTGTGATGGCGGCCCTGGCATTCGTGGTTCAGTAGCATCTCCACTAAGCTCTCCGCATTGACAAGGCTGGCTTCGGGATCGGCGAGTGCGGATGGCAGTTTCAGCGTGACGAATATGCGGACGGGGCGGAGGAAAGAGTACAAGTAAGGCCGTACTTCCTGATTTGCCGGTTTCAACTTTCGCTTTTTGTTTTCCTTGAATTCATGCTGAAGAAAAGCATAGCTGTTTTGCTTCTAGGTGTCTTATTTTGTGCTGTTTGCGCTCGATTTCAACTGTTTACTAATTGCACAACAAAATAGGTTACTGGCGGGGGGAGACCCTCAAAAAAAATATTGTGCCCCTGCAAGTGGGACGGCTGCCTGCCGCAGAAAAGCCCGGGGCTGAAGCCCCTCTTGAATACATCGGCCTTATTCGTGAGGCTGAAGCCTCACGCTCCCTCCGGAAATGCCAAGATGGGTTTTCCCGGAAAAGCGAAGATGGTTTTTTCATCAGGCTGCGGGGCTGAAGCCCCTATGCTTTCCGCTTGTTTTCCGGGGCCTGAAGGCCCCCTGTGCCCTGCGGCTCGATTTGTTGGGACACTTTCCAGATTTTTTTGGGATTTATAGGGATCACTTCTTCGATGTCCTGGGGCGCAAAACTGCGCTTCTGGAGATGCCTTAAACATTGGGTCTTGTTCCTTTAGCGGGTTCGCCGCGCTTCGCGTGTTAGCGAGTTGG
>NZ_JBEKYX010000015.1:0-65282 GCF_049510455.1 Occallatibacter sp.
GAAATTTAAGACCAAAAGCATACCTCCGGGCCTAAAGGCCCAGTTCATTTTTCTGAACTTATTGCCGGGGATGAATCCCCGGCCTACCTGAGAACTTATTGCCGGGGATGAATCCCCGGCCTGAGAGCTTATTGCCGGGGATAAATCCCCGGCCTACCTGAGAGCTTATTGCCGGGGATGAATCCCCGGCCTGAGAACTTATTGCCGGGGATGAATCCCCGGCCTACCTGGAATAGAAGCTGAGAGAGGCGTCGCCTTGCTGGAGGAGGCGTGTGCGGGTGAGGTTGCCGTATGTGTCGGCGAGGGTGTCTTTACGGCGATGCTCGGCGATGACGAGAGCCTGGGGCGCGAGGAATGATGATGCGGAGTTGCCGAGGAGATTGAGAGCGGTGGAGTACTCGGCGGCGAGATCGTAAGGCGGGTCGAGAAAGACAATATCGAATGCCGCGGGAGCCGGGTTGGATTCGGTCTGCCGGAGGAATGCGGTGACTGCACTGTTGTGGATGGTAAAGCCGCCGGTAATGCCGAGGCGAGTGAGATTGGCGCGTAAGGCTGTGAGGGCTGGACGGGCTTTCTCTACGAATGTGACGTGTGAGGCGGCGCGGCTGAGGGCTTCAATGCCGACGGCTCCGGAGCCGGAGTAGAGATCGAGGAAGCGGGCCTGCTCGATGCGGGGTGCCTCCACTCGTGAGGTCAGGACGTTGAAGATGGTTTCGCGGAGACGGTCGCTGGTGGGGCGCGTTGCGAGGCCGGCGGGCGCGTCGAGAGTGCGGGAGCGGAATTGGCCGGCGATGACACGCATGAGAGAAAGAATAGCGGAGTTAACTGTTGTGCTATCCCAGGTCCCAAAACCAGGGACATGGGGCACCCATTTTGTAGCGAGACGCTCGAAAAACTTAACAACGCGGCTAAGGCGGGCCTCGTACAATGACAGGATGAGAGGCTGGACGATTCCGCTGGGCCGATGGATGGGCGTGGAGCTGCGCGTACACACGTTCTTTTTGCTTTTGGCGGCGGTGTGCATGGGGCTTGGCGCGTCAGAGAATGTGCCGGGCGGCAAGATGCGCGGGCTGGTTCTTTTTGGGATTCTGGCTATTGCGGTAGTGGTGCGGGAGACGGCGCGGCTTTTGGTGGCGGCGTGGATGGGACTGCGTTTGAGAGCCATTCTTCTGCTGCCGATTGGCGGATTCTTTGCTTATGCGAACCCGGAGAGCCAGGAGCGGGCAACGAACGGCGGCGGCCAGTATGTGCTGGCGGCGGCGGGACCGCTGGCGAATGCGCTAACGGCGCTGGCGCTGGCGGGAATGTTTCTGGGCGTGGCGCCGAATATCGACCTTCTGGGATTTCCGCTGGTTTCCGCGGGGCATCTGCTGCGAGCGGCGATCTGGATGCTGGCGGGATTGGCTGCGCTGCATCTGCTGCCTGCGTATCCGCTGGACTGCGGAAGGCTGCTGCGGACCAATTTCGCTCAGAAGTACGGTGTTGGACAGGCGAGCCGGGCAGCGGCGGGCCTGGGACAGCTACTGGCGCTGGGCGGGATGATTGGCGGAATGCTGCTGCACAGTCCGTGGCTGATTATTGCGGGATTCTTCATCATGATTGGCGCGCAGGTTGAGGAGCAGGGCGTCTCTTTCCAGAGCGTGGTGGACACGGTGCAGATGCGCGAGGTGATGCTGACGGATTTTGCTACGCTGTCACCTTCCGACACTCTGGCTGACGCACTGGCGCGATGCGTGCACTCGCTGCAGGAGGATTTTCCAGTGGTGCGCGGGCCGCAACTGGTGGGGATTATCTCGCGGCAGCGGATTGTGGATACGCTGCGAAGCGATGGGAACGGCTATGTGCAGTCGGCGATGTCGCGCGCGTTTCAGGTGGCGCGGCCAGAAGATACGCTGGGTACGACGATTCGTGGGATCACGGTGGGGCGCGGACTGAGCCTGATTCCAGTGACGGAGAGCGGGCGCGTGGTGGGGATTGTGAGCGTGCAGAACCTGATGAGTTCCATGAGCCTGCTTGCGGAGCAGCGCCGCTATGAGCGCGAAGAGAGCAGCGAGTAAACACGGCGGGGCGAATGTATTTTGAAAATCGATCTCGGGCTACGGAGCATGTGACAAATCGAAAAAATGTTTTTCGGGAACATAAGCATCCCACAGGGGCTAAAGCCCGGATGTTTTTCAATCATTTTCGGCACGACTAAAGTCGTGCCCTGTTACAAAGCAAGCCGAAGTCAATTCGTCAGACACAGCTTGAAGCTCGGATGTTTTTTGTGTCTTTTTCGGCACGACTAAAATCGTGCCCCGTTACAGGGCAATTCCGAGATATTTCCGATGGACGTGGAGAACAATAACGCAAAGCTGAATGCGCTGGAGCCGGGGCTTTACCTGGTGGCCACGCCGATCGGCAACCTGGGCGATATTACGCTGCGGGCGCTGGAGGTTCTGCGTGGGGTGGATCGCATTGCATGCGAGGACACGCGGCAGACGCAGAAGCTGCTGAATCATTTTCAGATTGAGAAACCGACGGAGAGCTGCCACGAGTTCAACGAGGCGGCGCGGGCAGCGAGCTTTGTTGAGGCGATCAAGGCAGGCGCGCGCATTGCTGTCGTAACAGATGCGGGGATGCCGGGAATCAGCGATCCGGGAACGAGGCTGGTGCGGGCGGCGATTGCAGCGGGTGTACTGGTGGTGCCGATTCCGGGAGCGAATGCGGCGGTGAGTGCGCTGGTGGCGAGTGGGCTGCCCACGGAGGAGTGGACCTTTCTGGGATTTTTGCCGGAGAAGGCTGGGGCGCGGCGGACGCGGCTGGAGACGCTGTTTACAGAGACTGCGGGGAGCAAGCGAACGCTGGTGTTTTACGAGGCGCCGCACAGGATTCTGGAGACGCTGGGGGATGTGGAGGCGGTGTTTGGGCCGGAGCATCGCGTGGTGGTGGCGCGCGAGCTGACCAAGGCGCATGAGGAGTTTTTACGCGGCACGGCGGCCGAGGTGCGTGCGGAGCTGAGTGGGCGCGACCGTGTGCGGGGCGAGATTACGCTGCTGATTGAGGCACCTGCCGAGGAGCGGCTGAGTGCGCCTTCTTCACGGAAGATCGTGGACCAGGTTGCGGAACTGGTTTCGCGCGAAGGTCTGGATGAGAAGGACGCGCTGAAGCGGCTGGCACGGGAGCTGGGAAAGTCAAAGAGCGAGCTGTACCGGGAGCTGCAGCGCGAGCGGGCGAATCGGCGCTAGGCCTGCGCGGGAGTGGCTTCAGGGGTGGCATCCAGAGGAACTTCCGCGTTGTTCTCGGTTGGGGCATTTTTCCGGCCCTTCTGAAGCTTCTCGAATTTCTCGCTGATCTCATCGATGACGGTCTGGAGCTGAGCCCGCTTGCGGTCGGTCATTTCAACGAAACGAATGCCGGTGGTGAACTTGTCGTGCAGGGACGTGGTGACGCCGGGCAGAAGCAGAGGCAGGCCATCGACCATGAACTCGACTTCAACGCGACGATAGGCTCCTACGGGTATCTCCTGCTGAGCGCGAATGCGGCAGCCGCCGAGACTGAGGTCGAGGACTTTCCCTGTGACGCGGGTGTGGATGGAGAGAAAGAGAACGCGGGCGAATGAGTCAATTTCATGGCGGTCGTGCTCGCGGCGCTCACGCCTGCGGGGAGGGCCGGATTTGGCTGTTGGAGTGAGGCTCGGGGCCTGATTCTGAGCGGGATTGGGAACGAGGTGCAGAGTGCCGGCTTGCGCGGTCTCCTGCGGCTGCGGCTCGGCCTGCGTGGTCTCTTGCGGGTTCAGTTTATCCCTGGCTTCTTTCGCGCGGGCTTCCATCTCTTCGTGCATGGCGCCGAGGAGGTCGACCAGTTCGTTCCTGTGGGAGTCACTGATTTTGGTGAAGTAAAGGCCGAGGATGCTGTTCTTTGCCGACCACTGGATTGTGCCGGGAAAGCGGAATAGCGTGCCGTTGAGGCGGAAGGCGATTTCGACTGTCATTCCGGCCTGGACGGGAATGTCACCGGCGTGGCGCAGACGGCAGCCCTCAAGGCCGAGATCGATCATGTGGCAGCTTATGGCGCTTTCAAGCTGCTCGGCGAAGAGCATGGCTTGACCTTCCACCGGGTAGCGGAGGTATTTGCGCTGCTCATGGCGCATGGTAAGACTGGTTTCAGGATATTGATCCAACGTAGTCCCCTGTACAGGGACTTATCGGCAGGGCTGCGGGAAAAATCAGTGCGAGCCCTCGAGTTCCCAGGGTCGCCGAGCGGCGGGTGTGGGAGTTTCGCGGCCGCGAAGGCGATCATATTGATAGAGGTCGCTGGTGGTGCCGAGGGCTTCATTGTAAAGGCCCATGGTGCCGGTGACGAGGTTCAGCTCTTCGGTAAAAACGTGAATGGACTGGAGCTGTGCGGCGGTGGCGGGCAGCTCGTATTGGGATGTCTTGATGAACTTCTGGTAGCCGCGGTCGAGGAGACGGGCGATTTCGTTTTTGACGAGGATGCCGGGAGTGATGACGAGAGTGGCCGCGCTTCCCTCACCCTTGCCGGCTCCGCTGGGCGCGAGAACGGCGGCGACGCCGTGCTTGCTGACCTGGACGGCATTGGATGCTGCCGAGGAGGACGCGACATCAAAGGATTGGGCGCGGAGCGCATCGACTAGCTGATCGAAAGTGGGAGCTTTTCCTTTGCCGGCCATGAGTTTTTCCCGTCTGTATCGAGTCTGAGAGGATAAAGAAGGCGCTTGCGCGAAGCGTATTTGTAGCTGGACGCCTCTCGTATTCATCATACCTTCCACGCGGTGCGATTTTGCGATGACAACTGGAACTGCACAAAACGAAGTACAAATGGAGCCGCAATTGAAAATGGGCGCTGCGCTGACGGAGCGGATTGGAAATACGCCGCTGATTCGGCTGGAACGGGTGACGAAGGGGCTGGACGGCGTTGTGATGCTGGCTAAGGCCGAGTGGAACAACCCCGGCGGCAGCGTGAAGGATCGCGCGGCGTGGAGCATGGTGCGCGATGCGATGGAGCGTGGGCTGCTGAGGGCGGGTGTTTCGAGCAAAACATTGCTGGACGCGACTAGCGGGAATACGGGCATTGCTTACGCGATGCTTGGCGCGGCGATGGATTTTCCTGTGAATCTGGTGATGCCGAGGAATGTTTCGCCGGAACGGAAGCGGATTTTGCGGGCATACGGCGCGAGCGTGGAGTGGACGGAGCCGGATCAGGGTTCCGATGGCGCGATACGGCGGGCGCGGGAGCTTGCGGCAGGCGACCCGGAGAGGTACTTTTACTGCGATCAGTATTCGAATAACGCGAACTGGCGCGCGCACTACGAGACGACGGGGCCGGAGATCTGGCGGCAGACTGAGGGGCAGGTGACGCACTTCATTGCCGGGCTGGGGACTTCAGGGACATTTACTGGCACGACGCGGCGGCTGAAGGAGTTGAATCCGGATGTAGTGGCGATCAGCTTTCAGCCGGATGGGCCGTTTCATGGATTGGAAGGCATGAAGCATATGCCGTCTGCGATTGTGCCGGCGATCTACGATCGGGCGCTTGCGGATCGGAATATCGAGATTGAGACTGAGGCTGCATACGCGATGGCGAAGCGGCTGGCGCGCGAAGAGGGATTGCTGGTGGGGATCTCCGCGGCCGCAGCAGTGGTGGCGAGTCTGCGCGTGGCCGAAGAAGAAGCGGCGGAGGGGCGTAAGGCGGTGATTGTAACGGTGCTGCCGGATTCCGCGGAGAAGTATCTGAGCGAGCGGTTCTGGGAGGAAGAGTGAGTGTCGTGATTTTTCCGCGCGAGGTGTATGCGGCGATTCGCATGCATGGCGAGGAGACGTATCCGCATGAGTGCTGCGGTGCTCTTCTTGGACGGATTGTGGATGGTGTGTGGAGTGTTATTGAGTCGGTGAAGGCCGGGAATATGCGGACGGACTCGGCGCATAACCGCTACCAGATTGCGCCGGGTGAGCTGGTGAAGATGGAGCGCGAGGCGCGCTCTAAGGGATTGGATATTGCGGGGTTTTATCACTCGCATCCAGACCATCCGGCACAGTGGTCGCAGACGGATTTTGCGGAGGCGCACTGGCTGGGGTGTTGCTATGTGATTACGGAAGTGGCGCAGGGCAAGGCTGCGGTGACGAATTCGTTTTTGCTGGCGGGGACGAGCGAGGAAGATAAGCGGTTTGAGCTGCAGACGATTCAGGTAACGGAGAACCGAGAAACGGTAAGGGCATAGAATCTTTTGCCATAAACAGGGTGGATACTATGTTCACAGATGATGATGAACAATCTTGGGCACTAAGGAAGGTCTGATTAAGTCCGTGAAGCATACCTCAGCGGCTAAAGCTGCATTGATTTTGCTGCATTTATGTCACGGCTGAAGCCGTGACCTACCGTTCGTGCCACTTAATCAGAGTTTCCCTAAGTTTCTTCGCACGCTTCTTTGCGATTCTTGGAACACTAACCTTTGGCGGAACATCCTTCTGGTGGATGTCGATGTTCTATCTTGGCGGTGTCGGAGATTCAACTATGCTCGATTTTTCCAAGTTAGTTTTGCAGATAAGCTGCATTCCAGGCATTTTGCTAGTGATTGCATTGCTGCTTGACCTAAAGCGAGTCCGTAAGAGCGAATCTGAGAATTGGATGACTCGGACACTACGGCAATCTCCCGTACTATTTGTCCATCCTTACCCTCTTCGTTGGGTTATCGGATTGGAACTGTTTTTGCTGTTATATCTGAATTTAATCTTCGTGCGGGTCATCCTGCTTAAGCACCCACATTGAAATCGGAATAGTTTACGACGAGAATTTGAAGAGCACACGAATTTGCCGAATCAAATTAACTAACAAGTTTTGGGATCTGCATTATGACAATCACTGCCGAACACATTCCTCTTCCTCAACTCACCACCGATGAGATGGCGCGCTACTCGCGGCACCTGATATTGCCCGAGGTGGGCATGGAGGGCCAACAGAGGCTGAAAGCCGCGAAGGTGCTGTGCGTAGGCACGGGAGGCCTTGGCTCGCCGATGGCGCTGTACCTGGCTGCGGCGGGGATTGGCACGCTGGGGCTGGTGGATTTCGACGTGGTGGATGCGAGCAATCTGCAGCGGCAGATTATCCACTCGACGAAAGACATTGGGCGCAAGAAGCTGGACTCGGCTGAAGAGAAGCTGACGGCGCTGAATCCCGCGCTGAAGGTGGTGAAGCACGAGACAATGCTTTCAAGTGCGAACGCGCTGGAGATTTTGAAGGACTATGACGTGGTGGCGGACGGGACAGATAACTTTCCGACGCGCTACCTGGTGAATGATGCGTGCGTGTTGACGGGCAAGCCGAATGTGTATGGATCGATCTTTCGCTTTGAGGGTCAGGCGAGTGTTTTCGCAACCAAGGATGGCCCGTGCTACCGGTGTCTCTATCCCGAGCCTCCACCGCCGGGGCTGGTGCCGAGTTGCGCCGAGGGCGGCGTGCTGGGGATTTTGCCGGGGCTGGTGGGAGTGAT
Organism: Occallatibacter sp.; assembly: GCF_049510455.1. Lineage (GTDB taxonomy): Bacteria > Acidobacteriota > Terriglobia > Terriglobales > Acidobacteriaceae > Telmatobacter. The sequence goes on from NZ_JBEKYX010000015.1 coordinate 7,490, forward strand.
CCAGGCGACGGAAGTGATCAAGCTGATTTTGGGCAAGGGCGATGCGCTGATTGGGCGGCTGCTGCTGGTGGATGCGTTGAATATGCGCTTCCGCGAGTTGAAGCTGCGGAAGAATCCGGATTGCCCGGTGTGCGGGCCGAATCCGACGGTGACGAAGTTGATCGATTATGAGCAGTTCTGCGGGATTGTGCCTGCGGGGCAGGGAGCGAACTTGGAGACGAACGTGAAGAATGGGATTCCGCAGATTACGGTGAAGGAACTGAAGGCTCGGCTGGATGCGGGCGAGGATGTGCAGCTCATCGACGTGCGCGAGCCGTTTGAGGCGCAGATTGCGCAGATTGGCGGAAGGCTGATTCCGAAAGGCGATGTGCCGAACCGGCTGGCGGAGATTGATCGCAATCGCGAGGTGGTGGTGCATTGCAAGAGTGGCGGGCGAAGCCAGCAGATTGCGGAGTTTCTGAAGCAGGCTGGGTATGAGCGCGTGGCGAATGTGGCCGGTGGGATTACGGCGTGGAGCAGCGAGATTGACCCGAGTGTGCCGAAATACTGAGCAAAGCCATACAGAGGCGCAATTTGTTTTTGACAATACATCCCAAAAGTGGGATAAATAGATGACGCGAAAGTTAGCACCTGGTGAAAAGCCCGTTTACTGGATAGGCTCATCGCTGAAAGACATGCAGCGATTTCCGCATGAGGCTCAACGCAGCATGGGTTTTGCCCTCGGCGCGGCACAGTACGGAGGCAAGCACCCATCCGCAAAACCGGAAGGGTGAAGGACCGGGTGTGCTGGAGATTGTTAAGGATTACGACGGAGACACATACCGCGCTGTGTATACCGTTCGTTTTGCCGAAGCTGTTTACGTTCTTCATGCGTTTCAAAAGAAGTCTACGCATGGGATAGCAACGCGGCAGTCCGACGTAGAGCTTATCCAGGCACGGCTGCGGCAGGCGCAAAACGACTATGAGAGGAAGCATGGTTAAAGAGAAGATCACACGTAGCAGCGGCAACATTTTCGCTGATCTTGGGCTTCCGGATGCGGATGAACTTGATACAAAGGTGCGCCTGGCCTCGGCCCTGAACGCAATTATTCTCCGCAAAGGCATGAAACAGGCAGAGGTGGGGAGCGCTCTCGGAATCAACCAGCCAAAGGTTTCTGCGTTGATGCACTACAAGCTCGAAGGCTTTTCGATCGAGCGCCTGATGCATTTTCTTGTGGCCCTCAATCAGGATGTCGAGATTACTGTGAAGGCTAAGCCACGTTCCCGCAGCGCGCGGATTATTGTGCAAGCGGCTTGACCGACCTACGCCTTAACGAACAATTTCTACCGGCGTAGGACGCGGGGAGTCGCCGGTGCGGCCGTTTTCGTCCACCTTGCCGAAGATCATTTTGCCGCTGGCGGTCTGGAGGACGCTGGTGACGGAGATTTCGACGGAGCGGCCGATCATTTTGCGCGCGTGATCGACGACAACCATGGTGCCATCGTCAAGATAGCCGACGCCCTGGTTGTACTCCTTGCCTTCTTTGAGAATCAGAACCATCATGTGCTCGCCGGGCAGCACGACGGGCTTGAGCGCGTTGGCCAGGTCGTTGATGTTGAGCACTTCGACGTGGTGAAGTTGCGCGACCTTGTTGAGGTTGAAGTCGTTGGTGACGACTTTGGCTTCAAGTTTCTTGGCCAGCTCAAGAAGTTTCAGGTCCACTTCCTTGATCGAGGGGAAATCGTCCGAGACGATCTGCACCTGGATGGCGGGGTTGGACTGCATGCGCTGGAGCATGTCGAGGCCACGGCGGCCGCGCTGGCGTTTTGATCCGTCGGTGGAGTCGGCGACGATTTGCAGTTCGCGGAGAACGAACTCCGGAATGACGAGTGCCCCGTCGATGAAGCCGGCTTCAGCGATGTCGGCGATGCGGCCGTCGATGATGACGGAGGTATCGAGGATCTTGGCGGCGCGCTTCTGGGGGCGTTCGCCGGTAAAGATGGTGCCGAGCGCGGATGGGTTGAGCAGATCGCCCTTGCTGGCGCCGACGAGCAATCCGACGTAGGTCATGAGCAGCAGGACGAAGATCTGCAGCACGGCGGAGGTGGTTTCCGTGAGCGGAGCCGCACGCAGCACCATGCAGAAGATGGCCGCGCCGATGATGCCGAGAAGCGAGCCCGCTACCGCGCCAATGAGGCGGCGGAGGCTCATGGCGCGGACACGCAGCTCAAAGATGATGACCACGGTTGCGGCCGCGCCGCCACATAGAGCGCTTATCAGGCCGGAGAGGTCAAACGGTCGAAGAACGTAGCAGACAAGAGCGAGTACGGCAACTAATAGAATACGCAGTAAAACGAGATCCATGACGTCCACCCCCGGCGTTGAAGAAGAGAATCGCCTACCGCCGAGCACAGAACGCGAGTATGAAGAGGTATGGGGGTGATCGTCAAGGGAAAACAGAAAGCAGAGATCAGAGATCAGAGATCAGGGAAAAACTTGCGAGGCGTCAGCTTTTCCTGAACCCTGATCCCTGCATTAGGATGCGACGGCCAGTTCGTGCTGAGGATGGGTAACGCGCGTGGAGCCCTTGCGGGGTCCGCGCTTGCGGGCGCTCATGTTCTTGACGCGCTCCAGCAGCTCAAGGGGCGAGCAGTTCTTCCTGGGAAGGAGGGCATCGGCGGCGTGGGGCTGAGAGGATGTGCGCGCCGGATCGCCGAGCAGGATCATGGGCACGTGAGAGGCAATTTCCTTAAGGCGGCCGACAATATGTCCGCCGTTCCATTGGGGCATTCCATCGTAGGCAAGCACGAGATCGATGGCGTTTTCCGAGATCAGGCCGGCGGCTTCATCGCCATTGACGGCGGGCAGCACCCGGTAGCCATTGGTGGAAAGCATGAAAGTGAGTACAGAGAGTTCCTGTTCGTTGCTGTTGACGGCGAGAATAATTTTCTTGGGCCTCATGGCAGGGGAAATACTCCTTTAGAAATCGATCAGGATCAAACAAGGCAAAAGAGGTGCCTGGGCCGCTCTCAATGGCAGCCTGTAGACAACCCGAAATGTAAGGAGCAATGGCCAGGGATCGGGGCGGGCTCTCGCGCTTCCGATAGACGCATAGGAATGTTTATGAGAGGAGCCAAAGGCTCACCAAACACCATGCGGCAATACAGAAATACGAGGAGAACAGCCTTCACGCGCGGTCAGATTGCCGTTGAAGTCTGGGACAAAGCCGATTCAGCGAACCGGTTGAATTTCCTCAATGCTTGGCAAGAGTACGGCTAGTGGGGCAGGCGTGCAATAGCGAAAATATGGCGAAGATGGCAGTGGAAAACATAGGAAAATAGAGGGAAACGGGATAGTTGCAATAGAGGAAACCACTTACATTGATGAAAACCTGTTGAAAGTTTGTGTATCAGGGCAGTTGAAGTCTTCCTGTTGCCACAAGAACAGTGCTGCCCCCTACGCGCACATTTGTGACCTTGTCCGTGTCAAGATTTGCGCGCAGAAAAAGGTCACTGGGGCGTCCCATTTCGACACCCTGACGGACGTGAATCCGCTGGCCGAAAGGCACGATGCGGCGGGCGACGAGATAGCTGATGGCGCAGCCCGCAGCGGAGCCAGTGGCGGGGTCTTCGCCGCCGTAAAACTGCATTCTGGCTCTGAAACTTTCAGCTTCCGGAGCTATGACATAAAACCATCTTCCGTTGAGCGGGCGCAGATAGTCAGTGGCCTCGTGCTGTCGCACGTTGAGGCGCGAGAGAGCATCGAGCGAGCGAAGCAGGACGATGGCGAAGCCGTTGCCGGTGGAGACGATCTGCGGCGGGTGAGCGGGGTCGAGATCCGCGAGCGTGAGGCCGATCAGTTCTGCGACGCGAGCGGATTCGAGCTCAGGACCGCACTCGGGATCGCGCTGCGTCATTTCGCCGAAGAGAACTTGATTTGAAGTACCGGGCCGCTTGGGATCGAATGCAACCGGAATTGGGCCGACGTTTTCGGCGAGGATGATTGTGTTCTTGATGGCCAGGGAAGGGTCAGCGATTTTGAGCACGGAGGCTGTGCCGAGCGTGGGATGGCCGGCGAAGGGCAGTTCCTCTTCCGTGGTGAAGATGCGCGTGCGGATGCCTTCAGCGGCTTCGATTGCAGTGGCGCGGCGCTCGACGAAGGTAGTCTCAGAGAGATTGAACTCGCGGGCGATGGACTGCATTTGCTCCGTGCTGAGATTGGCATTGTTCATCACCACGGCGAGCGGATTGCCGGCGAGGGCGCGATCGGTGAAGACATCGACGATGAAGTAATCGAGTTCAGGCATGGGCGTGATAGATCCTTGTGTTTAGAGATGGCGACGGGCCGGGTTCGATTCGCAATTGCGGCAATTGGTAGTGTCTCAGTTTGAAGAAACTGCCTCATGGGCTAAAGCCCCAGTCATTTTTATGGCCGTTTCGGCACGACTGAAGTCGTGCCCTGTTACAAGGCAATTCCAATTGAGACACTGCCATACTTTCCGAATACTTGACAGATGGGGCTTCCGCCCATAGTCTACGAATACTCGCAGCGTTGAGCGCGGGGAAGGATTTTCATGGTGAATCGTTCGATCTCCGCGTGTTGTCTGTGCTGCTGTGAGTGCAGCGCTGCGCGGGTGTCTCGATAAGCCAGGAATCCTAAAGACAGGATTGAGCTGAAACGAGACCCACCCGCGATGAGCGTGGTGGGATTTTTTGTTTAGGGACGAGTTACGAAGGACGAGGGACGAAAACCTTCGTGGCTTATGAGCACCGGTGGCGAAGTGGCTAACGCGCTGGTCTGCAAAACCAGTATTCATGGGTTCAAATCCCATTCGGTGCTCCAAAATTTGAAGCTGTCCGTTTAAACAGAGGGCTAAAGGCCGACATATTTTGCCGGCCTTTCCGCATGATTAAAGGTCGCGATCTGAATATAAGGCAAAATTCCACTGCCTTTACTGCTAAATACCCATGCGAAAATCCGAAGGGCCGCTATCCCATTGCAGGAGGCGGCCCTTTCGGTTACGGCTATTAGGGGGGTAAGAGTGCAGATACGCTTACTGTATCTATGACTCTTGTATATCTTAGAAACCATTAAGGTCTGATAAAGATAACCTTTAAAGTACGATAAGAGACCTGGGCAGGCGCGGCCGGGTGCTGTCGAGAAATATCCTCATGCGGAGCGCTTCTGCACGTTGGACAAAGATAAGATGCTTCTGGCGGCGAATGTGGTCGGGGTTATCGATGAGCTCGAGTTGGGATTCGTCATAATCGGCGCCCTCGTCCAGCCGCACAATGCGCTCCTCAATGGTCTGGCGGAAGCGCGGGCTGATCTCAATGCCTTCGTGGACGGGGTTTTCGCCGGTCATTCCTGTTGCGCTCCTGTTTCCGCTTTGGTTCCTGCACTGACCAAAGTTTTGCTCCGCGGCTCAAGTTTTCCGCGGATGGGTCGATAGTATCGATGCGCCTGATTTTGCGCCAGATTACGTCCTGTGTAGGACTACGCCGAACTTTGGTAACAAGTGCCTGAAAACAGGACAATTAGCCGATTCGATTTGCACAACCCTCCCGCGGGTCCGGTTGCGCGGTACTCGTTCGCGACAATCCGGACCCCGGATTTAGAAGCACGTTAGCGCTGTGCTGCGCCCGTGCCGGGAGAAGTTGAAGACGCCATGGCGAGAACCACCTTGGTTCCGCCATCGAGATGCACGTCCTGCCGTGCGCTCAGGAGCGCTCCGGAGGCATTTGAGAATGGCTGTCCGGTTGCGCTGGAAGCAACGAGCACGCCTGGTACCGCTGTGGTCTTGATGACAACGTTGCCGTTGCGGGCGACGGTGGTTCCGGGCGCGGGACTGCTGGTTGCGTCCGCAGCGGAGCTCCCGCCGGGGTTCGAGTTTTCCGTGGCGGAACGAGCCCCGGCTGCCGCGGCAGCTCCAGTGCCCTGGCTGGCTGTTCCGTTGGGGGCAGCGCCGCTAGCCTGAGGCGATGAGCCGCTGCTATTGGGCATTCCGGCGCTGGCATCGACGGTGCTGGAGCCGGCGGGGGAAATGGTTTGGATCGCCGATTTGATCGGCATGCTCTGGCCGGATTTGATCTCGGCCTGATCGAACTGGAGCGTGAGGCGGCCGTTGTCGGTGTTGGCTACGTAGGCCTGGGCTTCGGTGACGTGGCCCATGATCTTCGTGCCTTTGGGGATGACGGTGCCGTCCGCCATGGTGGCTTTTTCAGTGGTTTTCAGCTCCACTTTATCTCCAGCTTTGGCGGTTTTGGAGTCGAGTTTGGAGGTGAGCTCTCCGGTAACGGGGCTGAGAGCGAGAGCTTCCGGCTCAGCGGGCTGGGCAGAAGCTGGCTGAGCGGTGGCGGCCTGACTGGGCTGGGCGGTTGGGGCCGGCTGCGCGCTGGGCTGTTGTTGAGGTTGGGGGGCATCGGGCTGCTGCGCGGCGACGGAGAAGGTGCAAAAAGTCGCCAGAACGATGGGAGCAAGACTGAGGTGCTTCATTGGGGGAAACCTCCGTGAAATTTCCTTGCTTCGGTCTGCCATCCCGTTTCATGGAGGGCGGGCAGGCCGAGTTGCCAGAGTAGGACGGAGCCCTATGCCAAGAGGTTGCCAGAGGGTTCCGAATAAGAAAGACGCGTGCGTGTGATGAAAAAACGATGGAGCGAGTGTGTGGGCTGAATGGCGAAGTGGGCGCAGAAGAAAACCCTTTCGAGCTGCCATTCCGCACCCACCGGCGTCCTGGGGGAGGACATCGAGAATCTTTTCTTCTATCTCTATCTACCTAAGGAAGGTCTGATTAAGTCCGTGAAGCATACCTCAGCGGCTAAAGCCGCATTGATTTTGCTGCATTTATGTCACGGCTGAAGCCGTGACCTACCGTTCGTGCCACTTAATCAGAGTTTCCGGGGCCCATGCAGAACTGCGCGAAAACCACCTATTGCCGGTTCACCGCCGAAGAAAATGGAGAAATGCCGGGAACTATCTGCGTGCCTCTATCGAAATGAATGTTTGTGCGCTTTGTGCGCGTAGTAGTGAAAGGCCTATATAACCTGCAACTTCTACTGCCGGCAGCACTGTTTCATACATAGTGCTGCCGGCAGTAGAAGTTGCTTTACGTGCGTCTTGAAAATCCGCAAGAGGGTTACTAGGACAACAACAGCTACAATTACTGCCATAAGTGCAATCTTCCTTGGAAAGTGGCTCTTTGACTTGCTTTATGTATCTTGAGCCGGATGTAATTTATAAGTGAAGCCGACCCTGCTTGCTTACTTGAGATGCAGGTTGCAGGCCAAATGGCTGCCTGCGGCGATAACAAAATATAAATGACGGAATATCTGCCAGTTACGGAGGGCGCCTGCTGTTCGAATCGAAATGAGTACGCACGCGAGTATGTAACTTCTTCCTGTTGATAGGGAAGATTTTGCCCGGTGTTATCTCATCTTCGGTGCTATCTCATCTTGACGGGCTACTGATCTTCGCCCCTGGGCGCGTAGTAGCCTTTACGGACCTGCACCTTCATGTCGTCACCTTTGCAGGTGATGGAGACCTTGCGGAAGGTGCCATCCATCTTTTCATTGGTGGGCTTGTAGGTGGCTACGTATTGCGAGCGAAGCTCATCGCTTATCTGCTGAAAGGCCGCTTCAAGCTTATTGCCGTCATGGCCTACGTTGATGAGCCGGCCGCCGGACTCCTCGCTGAGCCGTTTGGCCGCCGAGTAGCCGGAATAGCCGAAGTTGCCGTATCTCTGCACATCGGCGAGGAGAATGACGTAGATGAGCGAATTGGCGCGCACGGCGGACTCAATGGCCTCGCCGATCTTGTGGTCGCTGCCCTCGTCTTCGCCGTCGGTGAGTATGATCATGGCCTTGCGGCCTGTCTCCTGATTGAATTTCTCCCGCGAAGTGAGGTAGATGGCGTCGTAGAGCAGCGTGCCTTTGGGGGTGCCGCTGATGGGAATCGTGCCACCGCCCGCGCCGGGAATGCCCGTGCCGTTGCCGCCGGCGGTATTGATTTCGGCCTTCTGCAGGGCATGTGTGAGCATGCGGGTGTTGTTGGTGAAGTCCTGGAGCAGATCGACGTTTACGTCAAAGGAGAGAACGAATGCCTCGTCCTTTTTGCGGAGAACCTGCTCAAGAAAGCGGCTGCCGGCGTCCTGTTCGAGGGGAAGAACGCGCTGCTGGCTGCCGGAGGTGTCGAGCAGGATGCCGAGAGTGAGCGGGAGATCGGTCTCAGCGCCAAAGTTCTTCCAGGCCTGCGGCTCTTTGTTCTCCGCCACGGAGCAGTCGTCCTTGGTGAGATGCGGAGCGAGTTGACCGCCCTTGTCTTTCACCGTGAAGTAGAGATCGACGAGATTGGTGTTGATTTTGAGGGTCGGCGTAGCGATGTCCTCGACGGGCTGGGCAGGCGCATTGCTGACCGGGGCCGCATCCGGCGAGGGCGGAAGCTGCGCGTGCGCTTTTCCACAGAGGAAAAATGCAGCCAAAAGCGAGGCGGAAAGCAAAGAAAGCTTCTTCATTGGCATCTCATCCAATTAGACGTTAAGGCGCGTTGAAAAGAGCATAGCGCATTACCGGAATCAGCGGGTTCGGTCATGGACGGGCAAACAACGCGCGAGGTCATGCGTCTGATAGTCTGAACCATGCGCGAGTCCTTAACCGAACTGGGAGGATCGCTACCGCGGCCCTTTGATGGGGGCCGTGCGGAGGACGTGAGATACCTGTGAAGCCTGGATTGCACATTTCGGCGCTGACGGCGCTTTTGAGCCTGACCTTAACTGCCGCGGCTCAGCAGCAACCGCAGCAGACCCCGCAACAGCCGGTTCCAGACGCTCCTACGCCGCAGCAGGCAATGCAGCCGCTTACCAACGCGGCGAATGGGCCGATCAAACCAGGCGGAGGCGCTGGAACCGAGCAATCGGCATCCGGGACCTCCGGCTCGCAGGATATTCAGGGACCGGTACCGCAGCAAGCCGCACCGCCCCCGCCCTCGTCAACTCTGCAGTCGCAGGATAACCAGACTCCGCCCGTGAGCATGACACCGGCTGAGATTGGCGCCGCAATCCGGATCAACGTGACGTATGTTGAAGTTCCGGTGACGGTGAAGGACTCAAAAGGCAATGAGGTTCCGGGGCTGCAGTGGCGAGACTTCAGGGTTTACGAAAACAACAATTATGCGCCGCTGAAGGTCTTTACCACGGACTCTTACCCGCTTTCGATTGCGTTTGTGGTGGATCAGAGCCTGCCGCGCGACCAGATGGAGCAGGTAAATACTTCGCTGGGTGCGCTGCAGGGCGCGCTGACGCCGTTTGACGAGATTGCTGTTTTCACCTACGGCAATGGAGCGCGCAACCAGTCGGGCGGGTTCACGGGAGCGCAGTCGGCGCGTGTGCCCTACATTCTCTCCATGACGAAGTCCGCGGGCGCCGAGCAACTGAATCCGACGAACGATGGCCCGTTTGCGAGCTGCAACATCCGCGAAAACGGCAACTGTATCGATCCGAACCTGCAGGCGGGCAAGTCGGCAGGCAGCGGCTACTTCATGAATATCCAAAAGGAGATTCACACGCTGAACGACGCGATTCTGGCGGCGGGGAAGGAACTTTCCTCGCGGCCCCAGGGACGGCGGCGGATTATTTATGTGATTTCCGATGGCAAGGAAAACGGCAGCAAGGCCACCTACAAGGATGTGCTGAAGTACGTGCAGACCAACCACATTCTGGTGTACGGCACGCTGGTGGGCGAGGCTGCGCGCTGGGGCGAGGGAAAACTAAGCCGCATCCACCTGCCCTTCACGATGTATGACAACATCCTTGTGAAATACACGCTCAACACCGGCGGCACGCTGGATTCAGCCAATGGCGTGAACCACATTGAAAAGACCTACAGCGACCTGGCCCGCGAGGCGCGCACCCGGTACACGCTGGTGTACGCGAGCCACGAGCCTCTTCTGGACGGCAAATACCGCAAGATCGATGTACGCGTGAACCGCGCGAACCTGGAAATCACGGCACCGCTTGGTTATTATCCCGCGGCCTCGGACGCGAACATTCATTGATTGCCGGCTTGAGGAAAAAGAACAGGGCCTGTGCAGAGGATGCACAGGCCCTTGGTCTTTGCGCTTGAAAAGCGCGGAATGATGGGGGGCGCTACGGCTGCTTTTGATTATCCTGCGGCGGTGCCGGGGGAGGGGTAACAGCGTGCTGCGTGGTGGCCGGAGGAGCAGGATCGGTCACGCCTTTAATGCCCTCTTTGAAGCCCTTCAGTCCTTCGCCTAGTCCTTTGCCCAGCTCCGGGAGCCGTTTGGCGCCAAAGAGCAGGAAGATAATAATACCGATCACCAGCAAGTGCATTGGTTGAAATAGATCGCCCAGCATGGCCTAACTCCTTTGCGCGCCCTTGCCCGTATTTTGCCCGGCACGCTTCCTTGAAAGACTATTGTCGCACAAACGCAGGAGTGTGAGATCAGTTGACCCGCGCTGGGTTTCCCAGGCGCTCGGTCACCATGGAGAAAAAGCTGCCCAAGTCTTCTTCTTCGCCCATGGTGAGGCGGCGATGGACCTTCATGAGCGGAAAGAGGCGCGAGCCGCGTACATCGATGGCGGGTATGGCGGATTGCGCGCCCACCTGCGCGCCCGGATACTGCGTCATCTCCCAGACGCCGGCATAGCGGCGGCGGAGGACTTCGCCGAGGTAGCTGCCCCAGAGGCGCGTCTCGAATTCCACATCGCGATCCGGGCTCTCACTGACAAGGATGAGGATCTCGTCGAGCGCATCGATGGAGCTGGAGGAGTAATCGAGGGTATGGCGATAGTCGCGCCGCGCCGTCTCAACGGCTGCCGAGGCGTAGCCCTCCATCATTGCATTCAGGTCGGCAAATGCCGTGGACTCCAGACGTTGGCGCAGGTTGCTCATTTAGCTCAAGGATAAATCAGGTGAGGCGGAGTGAAAGGGCGATCCGCACCGCGGCTGCGCGATCCTGCTCCATGCAACGGAGTTTGTTGCGCGGGGGCTCAGCCACGGCGTGATTGTGTGAAACTGAAAAAGATCGTGTGGAGGATTTGGGGTGAAGTTTTTTCGTTTTTTTCTTATTGCCATGTTGCTGGCTGTTCCGGCTTTTTCCGCTCCGCGTTCTATTTATCCCGATCCTTCACAGGCAAGGGTCGATATTGCCGCTGCGCTCAAGACCGCTCCCGGCGCGCATAAGCGCGTGATTCTCGACTTTGGCGGCAACTGGTGCATTGATTGCTTTGTGCTGGACAACTACCTGCATAACGAACAGAATCGTCCGCTGCTCGAAGCCAATTTCGTGCTGGTGCATGTGAACATAGGCACCTATGACGCAAATCTGGACCTTGCCGCGAAGTATGCTATCCCATTGAAGATCGGCGTACCGGCTCTTGCGGTTCTGGATGAGCGCGGCAAGCTGCTTTACTCGCAGACCAACGGCGAGTTCGAGAAGGTGGGCCGCATGCAACCGGCCTCCGTGACTGCGTTTCTTACGCGGTGGAAGCCGGGCAGCAAGCCCTGCTCGGTGGTTGCGCTGAACTGCTAACTCAGCGGAGCCATTTGCTTGGTGTTCCAGTAGGTGTACTGGACGCGGTGAATGACGGTGATGGTGGAGAGCACGGCGAGGACCCAGAGAACCGGAGCCATTACGCCCCAGTGATTGAAGAGCGCGCCGAGGATGATGAGCACGATGCGCTCCGGGCGCTCCATGAAGCCGACTTTGCAGGAACCGATGAGGGCCTCAGCGCGTGCGCGGGTGTAGCTGACCATGAGCGACGTGACCATGACGAACGCCGCGAGCACCACATAGCGGAAGTGGTTGACGCGGGCGTAGTAGACCAGCAGGCCGAAGAAGAGCACCACGTCCGAATAGCGGTCGATGACCGAATCGAAGAATGCGCCGAAGACCGTGACCTGGTTTGTACGGCGCGCCACGCGGCCATCGACCATGTCAAAGAGGCCCGCGCCGATGATGACAAGTCCGGCGTAGAAGAACATGCGTCCGGCGTTGGTGACATCCGCGTGGCCGAAGAAGAAGGCCGCGACGATGTTGATGATCAGCCCGATGAAGGTGAGCACGTTCGGGGAGATGCGGGAGAGTGCGAGTCCGTGGACAATCTTGTCCAGGAGCCACGCGCAGGCACGGCCAAAGCCGCCAGTCCAGGTCATTAAAGGCTACCTCTGGTCATTTAAACCACCTGTGGTCATTCGCGTCCACCTTTACTTCCCTGAGCCGGATTCCGCCGCAGCACCATCTGTCTGAGCGGCTGCGGCGGCTTCGTCGTGGATGGTGGTCAGCTTGAGAACCTCAAGCTCGCGCTTGCCGTTGGGCGTGACGATGGTGGCGACATCGCCCACACGCTTGCCCACCAGGCCGCGGCCGATAGGCGAAGTGGTGGAGATCAGCCCCTTGGTCACATCCGATTCCTCGCTGGTGACAAGGCGATAGACAATCTCCTCGTTCTTCTGCGTGTCAAAGACCACCACGGTAGAGCCGAAGCCGGTCTTGTCCCGCGGAATGTTGGCGAGATTGACCAGCGAAAGCTCGGCCATGCGCTTCTTGAGCTGGCCCAGTCGCGCGTTGACAAAGACCTGGCGCTGCTTGGCCATGTGGTATTCGGCGTTCTCGGAGAGATCGCCCAGCGCTACGGCCTTTTTGATCTCGGCAGGCAACTCGTGCGCCAGTTCGTACTCAAGCGCTTCGATATCTTTTTGAAGCTGATTTTTAATGTGTTCCGGCATCCAGCGTCCACGGCGGCAGCGCTAACAAAGGCGCTCCGCATCAGGTAGAAATACGTAACAATCCATTATAAAGCAAGCGGTTGAGCGGGGTTCTCGGCGGCCAAGACGCTCCGTTTGCCGATTGCTGCGATATGCTTTTTAGAGAGGATCCTCACTTGTTTCGTTTTCGTCTTTCCGCCTGTATGCTTGCTCTCGCTCTGGCCGCCGGATGCAAGGCCCAGCCGCCTGTCAACGCAAATGCTCCAGCCGGCTCCGATCTGAACCGCCGTATCGAAGTCATGGTCCGCGCCAAGTTCGACCTGCCGCAGGATTACAACGTCAGCATTGGCGCGCGCAAACCGTCGCAGATGCCGGGGTACGATTCACTGACAGTTACGCTGGCCAAGGGCACTGAAACGGCGAACCTGGATTTCCTGATCTCCACGGACAACACCAAGCTGGCGCGGCTGCAAAACTTCGATCTGGCCAATGACCCGGTCTTTCATATCGACCTTGCCAACCGGCCTGTCCGCGGCAACGCCTCGGCGCCGGTCACGATCGTCAACTTTGACGACCTCGAATGCCCCTTTTGCGCGCGCATGCATCAGACGCTCTTCCCTGCCACGCAGGAGCGCTACAAGGATAAGATTCGCTTTATCTACAAGGACGACCCGCTCACCGAGATTCATCCCTGGGCGATGCATGCCGCAGTGAATGCCAACTGCCTGGCCACGCAGAGCGGACCTGTCTACTGGCAATATGTGGATTACCTGCACGGGCACGGACAGGAGATTACCGGCGAAGATCGCAACCTGACGCGCAGCAACGCTCAATTGGATCGCATTGCTCGCGACCTTGCCGCCGTGGCGCACCTGGACGACGCCAAGCTGAACGCATGCCTGGCAAAGCAGGATGAGACTGCCGTGCGCGCCTCCGCGAGCGAGGCCGATAAGCTTGGCATCAACGGAACTCCGGCAGTGTTTGTGAACGGCGAGCGGATTGACGGCGGCGCGGTGCCGCAGGAACAGGTGTGGCAAGTCATTGACCGCGCTCTGCGCGAGGCCGGCGTGGAGCCGCCTCCAGCGGCAGCACCAACCGCGCCGGCGAAGGAAAAGCAGGGAGAGGGCGGCGCGAAATAAAACCGGGCGGGGATTGGTCTTCCCTGCTCACGATTCCGGGTTTGTGCGGTCTTTACAGCCTGTTATTCTGGTGTACTGGAAGCGGCCTCGCTTCCGTGAGGAGAATCAGGTTGCAACTCGAAGCTCGTTTTCCGGAGCGCGCGCGTCCGGTTTTTGCTTTGCTCGGCACAGTTGTTCTGCTTGCCTTCGCCGGTTGTCATCACGCTCCCGGCCCGGATGTCGTAGCCACGGTCAACGGCAAGGAGATTCTCCGCGCCGACCTGGACAAGTATTACAACGCCAGCCAAACGGACAATCCTCAGCCGCCCGCACCGGAGCAGGCAGACATGCTCCGCCTGAATATCCTTGGCGGCATGATCAACGATGAGATCGTGCAGCAGCGCGCGGCCAAGCTGAACCTGGTGGCCAGCGACGAGGATGTGAACGCCAAGATCACGGACATGAAGACTCCTTATACGCAGGAGGAGTGGGACAAGCAGCTCAAGCAGCGCAACATTACGATGGACGACCTCAAGCGCGACGTCCGAAAGCAGATCACGGCCACCAAGCTGGTCAATAAAGAGATCGATTCCAAGATCAACATCACGGACGCGGAGATCGGCACCTATTACAACGCGCACAAGGCCGAATTCAATCTGATTGAGCCACGCTATGGGCTCTCACAGATTCTGGTCAGCGGCAATCCTCCGCAGCAGGGCGCGGCACAACAGCAGCGCAAGGCTCCGAATGAGGCAGAGGCGCGAAAAGAGATTGAGACGCTCCGCGGACGGCTTCTGAATGGCGAGGACTTTGGCACTCTGGCTGCGCAGTTTACGGAGAATCCGAATCTGGCGCAAAATGGGGGCAATATGGGCCTGGTGACTGAGACCGACCTGCACCGCGACATAGAGGTCTACAACGCCATCGGCGCGCTCAAGCCTGGCCAGATTACGGCATCTTTGCCGGTCTACGATCCCAGAGATCCCGGTCACAAGGCCGTCATGGGCTACCAGATCTACAAGCTCAACAGCCGCGAGCCGGCAGGGCAGCGCGATCTGAACGATCCGCGCACGCATGAGTTGATTCGCGAAACCCTGCGCAACGGCAAAGCGCAGCTACTCAATAAGGCGTACCAGGAGATGCTGCACGATCATGCCGCGGTGCGAAATTTCCTGGCCGAGCAGATCCTGAAAGAGGGAACGCCGTAGAAGCAGAGATCAGAAGCCAGAGATCAGAGATCAAAGATCAAAAACAATAAGGCCGGGGACTCGTCCCCGGCCTTATTGTTTTTGCGTGTTGCGCTGCTTTAGAAGTTGAACGTGACCTTTGCCGTCAGTGCCCTCGGCGTCACGTAGTGCGTGCCGCTGAAGGTGGAAAGGAAGTTATAGAGAGCGTACTTGTTGGCGATGTTCACCGCCGTCAGGTCGATGTTCGTCTTGAAATGGTCGGTATGGAAGATATTGTCCTTGCCGATGGAGGCATCAAAGAGGCTGCGGTGCTGAATGCGTGGCGGATCGTGGTCGGCATCGCCGGCGCCGGGCGCGGGAATATCAACCAGTTTCGAGGTATAGTTCGCGGCCGGGCAGATGCCAATAGGCGTGCCTGTTGGCGAAGGAGTGTAGCTAGCGACTGGCGCGCCGCCGGGGATAGGAGTGTAGTTGAGGCAGGTGAGTCCCGCCTGAAACTGCTCATCCGCCGTAAGACCGGTGAGATCGACCGCCGGCTGGCCGTTGAGCATGGTCGAAGTGGGGCTGTCCGGCGTGCCGCAGGCAGAGTTGGGATTGTTCGAGAAGGGATTGTAGCAGGGCACGGAGCCGGCGGTCAGGCCGGAATCGAAGCGCCAGTTGAAGCCGGTCCAAAGGCCGCTTAGGAATTTATTTGTGCCGGGAATCTCATACTGAACGTGAGAGGTCTGGTTGAACTTCTCGTCGTGGTCGATGCGGAAAGGCAGCCCGGTGGCGCCGACTGTAGCTCCCGCGCCGGCCGTCTGCGGCGGGAAGAAGCGGGCGGCGACCGAAGAGGTAACGAAATAGCCGCTGAATCCGTGGAATTTGGGAATCTCGATATTTCCCGCATAGCCCGGGATCTTCGAGTTATGCCAGTCGATAGGGAATGTAATCGGCGTGTTGCCGAGCACGCTGAAGTCGAAGGCGTTGTGGGTGTACTTCCAGATGTACTCGCCGCTGATGACGGCCCACTTGCGGATTCCTTGCTGGAATCCGGCGTGAAACTCGTTACGATAGCCGGGGTTCAGAGTTCCTGAGACGCCGGGCGAGCAGAGAAGCAGCGGAGCTAGCACAGGATTCGAGCATCCTGTGCTGGACAGGATCAAATTCTCGTTGAACGGAGTTTCCATCGTACGCGCATAGGAGACGCGCAGCACGGTGGAAGAAGGTTTGACGTTGTAAGCGATGCCGAGGCGAGGCTGGGTCTGGTTGGCATCCGTAAGTCCGTTGTAAACGTCCTCACGCAGACCGAGATTAAAGAGCCAATCTCCGGCCTTGATCTGGTCTTCGACGTACAGCGCCAGCTCCTTGATGTCCGTGTGACCGCTGTAGTTATACATGCTGCCACCGCGGGTCAGATCGTATGGCGCAAGGACGGGAAGATAGTTGGGATTTGGGAAAGAGACTATACCGTCGCATGCCGTGGGACCGGAGTAGCCGGCTAACACATTGCCATTTACATCCACGCAGGGCGCGTTATAGATATTGTTCACCACGCCGAGGCTGTCGTTCTCGTTGAGGAAGGTTTGCCCGTACTGCGCGCCAATCTTGAGGGTCTGGTGTCCCTTGGAGTAGGAGAAGTCCGAGTGTACCGCTGCGTTGGTGAGCGTGCGGAACTGGGAAATGGACGAGGTTTGCAGGTTAATTGGTCCCTGATCGGCCAAAGGATTGTCACTGGGGTAGTAATTGTAGGCATCCCTGCGGACGAAGGCGCCGAGGTTGAAGACCGAGTTGGTGCTGATGACGCGGGTGTAGGTAGGCGAGATATTGAATGTGCCGATCTTCGAGCGCTGGTCGGCATTGCCGACATTGACTAAGGTTGGGTCAACGCTGGAGCCGCTATTCGCGCCCGTTGTTTCCACGTTCATCACATTCAGGTTGTCGAAGGAGTTGGGTGTCTGGAACCAGGAGCGGCTGTAGTTCACATCCAGGTGAATCGAATCCACCGGCGAGAGGGTATAGTCCACGCGATCGAAGACATTTTGCTCGTTACCCTTGTCATGGAAGACTGTGAACTCGGGGGGATCGAGGAAGCGGCCCGTGTTGAGGGCATCCGCTTCGAGGAAGTTGCCCCACTTCTTGCCGCCATAGCTAACATCGCCGCCGAGGCTGGACGAGCCGAAGGTGCCGTAGGATGTGCTGATGCTGCCGGTAGGCTTGGTAATGCCCTGACCGGAGCGCGTGGTGGCAACGATCACAAGGCTGGTTTTGCCGCCGTACTCGGCCGGCGGCGCACCGGAGATGACTTCAATGGACTGAATCGAGTTCGACGGAATCTGGTTGGAGAAGACCTTGCTCTGCTGATCGGTGATGGACTGGCCGTCAATCGAAAACGAATTCGATGCGTGATCGCCGAGGCCGTGGAAGAGGCCGTTCGAGTCCGCCGCCACGCCGGGGCTGGTGAGTGTGACCAGCGAACTGAGCGAGGAAGACTGGCTCTCGAGCGGCACCTTGATAAACAGGTCGCGGTCCACGTCCGTGTGGAAGGTGGGGTCGTTCTCCACCAGGTCGCCGCCAGCCTCGACGGTGACCGTATCACTGGAGCCGGCAATGCGCAGTACCAGCTTCAGGCTGACACCGATGCTGGAACGAATTTCAACGTTCTGCGTAATCGGCGCAAAACCGTTGGCCATGATCTTGATCTGGTAGGGATTGAGCGGCACATTCGTGAACTCGAATTGGCCGGAAGGATCGCTGGTAGTGGTGCGGTCAAGGCCGCTGACAGTGTTCGAAAGGTGGACGGTTGCGCCGGGAATCACGGCGCCGCTGGGATCAGAGACTGTGCCGCGAACCGCGCCGGCATTGCCGGACTGTGCAAAGGCTGTGACTGGCAGCAACAAAGCCAGTGTAAGAAGGATGCGGCGGTACAGGCCGCGAAGGTACGGCATCATTATGGCTTCTCCAGAAGATCTGCATGTGCGCCTGCGAGCCGGTTCGGTTTCCGGGGCGCAATGCACGCTGAGGTGATGGTCGTCAGCCTGAAGGCAATACGAAAATTCAGAGGGATTCAGGCTGGCAGAGACGCGCAGCTAGACGGTTGGAGGTGGGCGTGTGAAAAGAGTGGGATGCCAGGGACGGGGCACAGCTGCGCGAGCCTTAACGGGAGGCGCATGCGTGCCCAGCGTAACAATCACAATGGCGGCTACCGCGGCTGCGACGGGCGCAGCCGAGTGCATCACGATACAGAGCGGGCAGTTATCGGCATCCGATGCCTGCGGGTGGATGTGCGCCACCTGGACCACGGCAAGCAGAGCCAGCAGGATCAGGCATACCACTGTCACCACCGCCGCATTGCGCGGCAGGGCTAACAGCTTGCTGCTCCTGTTGGACTGAATTCTGCTCAAAACCGGCACCGTATCTTCCCTAGCTTAAGAATACACAGAATGTGCGGCGGAGTGTATGCCTTGCGCCAAAACAGGCCTTTGCCCACCCCCTTAGACGCCGCGCGTCTAAAATGGTGGGGCTGTCTGGATTTACTACTGGGATAGAGAATGAACCACATCGGACGTCTTCGGTGGATTTGCGCCGCGCTTCTGGCTTGCGCTGCGCTCTCTTGCGCGTGCGCCGCACAATCCGATCCACAACAGCAGCCTCCGCAACAGAAGCCGCTGCCGCTTAAGCCCGCGATGCCCAACACGGGCCAGAATCACCGGCTGATTCTCAAGGACGGCAGCTATCAGATCGTGCGCAAGTACGAGATTGTGGGCGACCGCGTGCGCTATATCTCCGTGGAACGCGGCGGCGACTGGGAAGAGCTGCCCGCCGATCTTGTGGACTGGAATGCCACGCATAAATGGGAGCGCGATCAGGCGCAGCTTGCCGAAGACAATTCCTCACCTGCGATGAAAGAGGCTGCGGCGATCGACAAGGAAGAAGCCGCAGAGCGCGACGAGCAACTGGCGCGCATGCCTGAGGTAGCCAAGGGCCTGGAGCTGCCGGATGAGGACTCCGTCTTTGCGCTGGACACCTACCAGGGCACGCCGGAGCTGGTAGAACTGCTGCCGAACGAGCTGGGCATTGACGCCAAGACTCATAAGGGGTTGAGCACCATCAATCCGCTGGCCGGACAGCGCGCCGCCATTGAGCTGCCAGGCGCGCATGCGAAGGCGCATCTGCATGTGAATGATCCGGCCATTTATCTTTCGCTCGACGTGACGGACGATGCTGAAAAGGTGCTCTCGCACGCGCTGACGGTGCAGACCCATGACGCCAAAGATGTTGCCAATCGCAAGCACGGCGCGCACTCGACGCAATCGGGCTTTGCCATTGTGCGCGTGGATGAGCGCAAGGCCGTGCGGATTGTGGGAGCGATCCACATCAGCCCCAGCGGCAACGTAACTCAGAGCGAAGACGTGATGCCGGCCAAAGTGGAGGTGCTGCCGGGCAAGCACTGGGTGAAGATTGTGCCGGCGCAACAACTCCTCATCGGAGAATACGCGCTGGTGGAGATCATCTCACCGTCGGAGATCAACCAGCGCGTATGGGATTTCCGCGTCGATCCGCAGGCGGGCGACAATACAGGGTCGATTGGGCCGATTTTGAAGCAGTGAATAGAATGAGCGTATGACGCGTATGCACAACCCGGCACATCCCGGAAGGCTCTTGAGCTATTACCTTGCAGACCGTACTGTGACTGAAGTTGCGCAGCATTTGCATATCACGCGACCGGCGTTGTCGCGCGTGCTGAATGGCAAGGCAGGGATTTCGGCGGACATGGCGCTACGCATCTCGGAGGCATTTAGTACAGAGCCGGAATTCTGGCTTCGCCTGCAGGCGCAGTACGACCTTTGGGCGGCTTCAAAAAAGAAGCGCGCCCAAGTGAAGCCGCTGCCGCAAAAAGCGGCAGCGTAGACTGCCGCTAGTCGCCTGGCGCTTCGCGGCGCGCGAACTTGAGCCGCCGCTGCTCCCACTCTTCGCTGTTGAAGATGCGCGGGCCAACTTCGATCAGGCGCGGCATCATGTTGAAGACCGCAACGCGCGACCATGGACGTCCTTCGCGGGTGCGGAATCCGCTCTCATTCAGTGTGCTGACAATGTTGGAGTAGGAAAAATCCTGCGCCAGCAGGTCCATCATCATCAGGAGAACCCGGTTTTCCCTGGGGTCCTCTTCAAGCCGCTTGCAGTCGTCGGAGATTCGCAGACCGTAAGGAATCTCTTCACTGAAAACGCCCCCTGTGTGGGCCTCGGAGTCGGGCAGTTCACGCTGCCATTCGATTGAGACCATCTGCCACCCTGATGTCATGCGCTGTTCAATGATCTGCGGACTGAACGCTCCGGAAACCACATCGCGCATCCGCTCGAAATACGCCATAACCGCCTCCTGAAACTACTGCAATGCGCTGAAAGAGTGCAATCGGATTGCCATGCCGTGGAGAAGCCGCGGATTCCGTAAATACTGCTTGTAAATAAACTTGCAGAAATTACCGACCATTCTCCATGCATCGGGAACTGTCCACTTCCGGCAAAGGATGTCCGCTTTTGGACAAGCCTCGGCTATTCACGCACCGCGATCCCAAGCGCCTTCATCTTGCGGTAGAGGTGGCTGCGCTCCAGGCCGAGCAGTTCCGCGGCGCGGCTGATGTTGTTCCGCGCCTCCTCGATTTTCTTGAGGATGTAGTCGCGCTCATAGGCGTCGCGCGCTTGCTGCAGCGTGGAGAAATCCTCGGTTCCGCGTGTGCCGGCCTTGTGCGTCAGCGGCGGCAGGTGGCGCCGCTCAATCCGCAGCACGCGGGGGTTGAGGATCAGCACACGCTCCACGACGTTCTTCAGCTCGCGCACGTTGCCGGGCCAATGGTATTGGCCCAGCGCCTCAAGCGCCTCTTCGGTAATCTCCATACGCGGACGGCCATACTGCCGTCCAAACTCGCCTAGAAACTCGCGCACCAGCAGCGGAATGTCTTGCCGGCGCTCACGCAGCGGAGGTACAAAGAACGGCACAACGTTCAGCCTGTAAAAAAGATCCTCGCGAAAATTGCCCTTGGCAATCTCCTCTTCGAGATTCTTGTTGGTGGAGGCGATCAGGCGCACATCCACACGAATGGGCTGCATGCCGCCAACAGGCGTGAAGCTATGATCGTCGAGCGCGGAGAGCATCTTGGCCTGCGTCTTGAGGCTCATGTCGCCCACTTCATCCAGAAACAGCGTGCCTCCGTCTGCGCGCTCCAGCGTGCCACGCTGCTCGGGCCTTGCGCCGGGCTGGCCGTGTCGCGTGCCAAACAACTCCGCCTCAATGTGCGCCTCGGGAATTGCGGCGCAGTTCAGTTCCACAAAAACGCGGTCACGGCGTTGGCTTTCCGCATGAATGGAGCGGGCAATCAGCTCTTTGCCTGTGCCGGATTCGCCGTAGATGAGCACGCGCCCGTTCGTGGGCGCCATGAGCCGTATCTGCTGCCGCAGCGCCTTCAGCGGCACGCTGTCGCCGGTAAGCACCGCGCCGGCGCTGAACTGCCGCTTGAACTCAAGGTTCTCCGTACGCAGCCGCCGGGCCTCAATCGCGTTCTTGAGCACAATCAGCGTGCGGTCGATCGAAAGCGGCTTCTCCAGAAAGTCGTATGCTCCGAGCTTTGTCGCCTTCACCGCGGCCTCAATGGTGCCGTGGCCGCTGATGATCACCACCTCTGGACGCGACTCCTGCGGAAGACGGCGAATCTCCGCCAGAACATCCAACCCGTCGCGGTCCGGCAGCCAGATGTCCAGCAACACCGCATCGTACGGCGCGTCTTCCACCAGCACCACAGCTTCAGCGGCGGTGGCCGCGGTGGCCACGCCGTAGCCTTCTTCACGCAAAATCTCTTCAAGCGATGAGCGAATCTCAGCCTCATCGTCCACGACGAGGATATGGTTCATGAGCGAGCTTCCTTCACGGGTTCGGCATCTACGGTGGCAGGCGCGGAATACGCCGTCAGCAGGGCCGGATTTTCAATCAGCGGAATCCTCAGCAGGAACCGCGCGCCTTTCGGCGTGTTGCTCTCCGCGCGAATCGAGCCGCCGTGTTCCTGGGCGATCTTGGCTGCAATCGAAAGACCCAGGCCTGTGCCGCGATGCTTGGTGGAGTAGAACGGCAGAAAGAGCCGCTCTCGAATTTCATCCGTCAGGCCGTGTCCTGTGTCCCCTACGCTTGCTTCCACGGCTGCGCCGTCTTCATTGACCGTGGTGGAAACGCTCAGCACCTTGAGCAGGCTGCCCTGCATGGCTTCCGCCGCGTTGTCGATCAGGTTGGCCAGCGCGCGGCGAATCGCCTCGGGATCTGCAAAGACCGGCGGCAGATCGGGCGCAAGATCGAGCCGCACCTCAATGCCATCCAGCCGGCCGGCAAAAAGCGCCAGCGCTTCATCCACAACGCGATTCATCTCACAGACGCGCGGCTGCGGCGCGGGGAACTGCGCCAGCGCGGAGAATTGATCGACCAGTGTGCGCAATGTGCTTACGCAGCTCAGAATTACCTCACTGCACTTGCGAATGATGTTGGTTGAGTCAAGGCTGACTCCGTTTGCGCCTTCAGCGCGGCCGCGATCGAGATGGCGCGCGATACGCTCGGCCGAGAGCTGAATGGGCGTGAGCGGGTTTTTGATTTCATGCGCCACGCGCTGCGCCACTTCCTTCCACGCAAGCTGGCGCTGCGCGCGCAGCAGCTCCGTAGTGTCTTCCATCACCAGTACAGTTCCCGGCTCCTCAGCGGTGTGATCCGAGTCCGCATGCGTACCGGAACCGGCGCCCAGAGCGGCACCAAAATCGAGTCGCGCGCTGGTCAGCGCCAAGTGTACGGCGCGCCCACGCACACGCATTTCAATCTCAGTGGAAGCCGTGCCCATGCGCCGCCCGCGGCGAATGACCGCCGCAACCTCTTCAGCGTACTCGGCAGGCAACAGCGAATCCATCTTTTGCCCACGCAGAGGCGCGTCTTCAGGATGCGAGATCAGCGCGGCAAAGGCGCGATTGGCCTGCACCACGCGCCCCGCTCCATCGAGCGTAACCACACCGCTGGGAATGGTCTCCACAATTGTCTCCAGCTCGTGCCGCCGCTCCTCAATTGCCTGGTTGGCCGCCGTCAACTGCGCTGAAGAGGTCTCCGCCACGCGCCGGCTGGTCTCCAGATCGGAGGCCATGCGATTAAACGAGCGCACCAGGTCTCCCATTTCACCCGCCGCCGCAATGGAGACACGCTGCTCATACCTGCCCTCTGCAATGCGGCTCATTGCGTCTGCAAGCGCTTCCACGGGCCGCGTAATCTGCCGCGAGAGAAAGATTGCAAGCCATACGCTTGAGAAGAAAATGAAGACCGTAATCAGCAGCAGCAACAAAAAGAAGTTGCCACGGATGTTGTGCCGGAGCCGGTAGAGCTTCCAGTACTCCGTTGCGCCGGATCGGATGCGAATGGCTGTCTCGCTCAGCCCCTGCGGCATGGGCAGCGCCACTAATACCAGCTTGCCAGTGCCCGTGGCCGCTGTGCCCAGCGCAAACTGCTGGCCTGCAATCTCCATGATCGACTCATCGCTGCGCCGCGCCGCCGCCAACAGGCTGGAGGAAAGCGGCTTGCCGAGCGGAATTGCACGGCCGCCACTGGTCTCATCGAGCCACGGAAGCAGGCTGGCCTGGATGGTCTCCGGCGGCGCCTCGAAGCTGGAGATCAGATGCATCGCCTGCCCCGTCCGCGGCTCAAACACCAGCGCAAAGCCGCCTGCCAGCGTGATGCGATGGGAGCCGAGAACGCTTTCGAGTTCGCCCGGTGAGCGGTCAGGAGCGCCAGAAGCCGCAATCGACTCGGCCTCAACGCGTGCATTTGAGGTCACATAATGCGCCAGTTCCTGCACTACGCGGGTGGAGTCATCGCGCAACTGCGTGGTATTCGGCGAAAACCACCGCTCAATGGTGCGATTCATGAACTGAAAGCTGTACAGGTACATCAGCACGGCGGGTGTAAGCGCGATAAGCACTGCGCCCAACACCATGCGATTGCGAAGCCGCGCACCGAGCGCGCTTGATCCCTGGCCCGCATAGAGCTTGAGGAGGTTCCTCAGCAGCAGCATCAGCAGTGCGACGAGCAGCAGAAAGAGGACTACGGTAAATGCCGTAAACGCCAGCGTTTCGCCCGCCGTCTCCGGATTCAGAAAGCTGATGCGTGAGGTATTCCACCACTGCAGCGCGCCCAGCAGCAGGAAGATAAACATTACTCCGCCGGCTAGAAACGAGACGAGGCGCAGGCGCGGATTGCGCTCAAACAGCATGGGCAGATTATAGAGCCGAAAGGGACTGAGGGGGACTGAGGGACTATGGGACTGAGAGAACAATGGTACTTGCAATTTGCATTGGAGCGCACAAGTCCCTTGGTCCCATAGTCCCGTAAGTCCCTAGGCGACGACCGTCGCCCAGGGTGTCCATTCCTTCTGCAGGCTCTCCGCCACGCCGCGGTACGTCAGCTTGCCAAGGTACGTGTTGAGCCCTTCGGCGAGGCCTGCGTCCTTTTTGAGAGCTTCTTTCGGGCCCAGGTTCGCAAGCCGCATGAGATACGGGAAGGTCGCATTTGTCAGCCCCAGCGTGGAGGTATGCGGCACCGCGCCGGGCATGTTCGTCACGCAGTAGTGCACCACGCCGTCTACGGTGTAACTGGGGTTTGAGTGCGAAGTGGGCCGCGCCGTCTCCACGCAGCCGCCCTGGTCGATGGCCACGTCCACAATCACCGCGCCCTTCTTCATGCGGCTGACCATCTCCCTGGTGACGATCTTCGGCGCGGTGGCTCCGGGAATCAGCACACCGCCAATGACCAGGTCGGCCTCATGCGTGGCCTGCGCCAGGTTGTAGCTGTTGGAAGCAAGCGTGTAGACGCGGCCATTGAAGATGTCGTCAATCTCGCGCAGGCGGTTCAGGTTCAGGTCCACGAGCGTAACCTTTGCGCCAAATCCCAGCGCGATGCGCGCCGCGTTGGTGCCCACAACACCGCCGCCAATCACCGTGACATGCGCTGGAGGCACACCTGGAACTCCGCCCAGCAGAATGCCGCGCCCGCCTTTTTCTTTCTCAAGATAGGAGGCGCCGACCTGTACGCTCATGCGGCCGGCTACTTCGCTCATCGGCGTCAAAAGCGGCAGTGTGTTGTTGCGATCGCGAACCGTCTCATACGCAATGCCAATGACCTTCGCGTCCAGCAGCTTCTGCGTCAGTACGGGGAGCGGCGCAAGGTGCAGATAGGTGAAGAGCGTAAGCCCCTCGCGAAAGTAAACGTACTCGCTCTCAATCGGCTCCTTGACCTTGACCACAATCTCGCTCTTGCCCCAGACGTGGCCGGCATCGCCCACAATCTCCGCGCCGGCATCCTGGTACTCCGCATCCGGAAAGCCGGATTGCACGCCGGCGTTGGTTTCAACGAAAATCTTGTGACCGGCTTCGGTCAGAGCCCTAACTCCGGCGGGAATCACGCCAACGCGGGATTCTTGATCCTTAATTTCGCGGGGAACTCCGATAATCATCGCTGTGCTCCTGTACTCAGAATGTGATGCGGACAAATCAGAAGGGGTTCGGATTTACGCCGCGCCGATTTTGTTTTGATCCGGGGAGGGCTGCATCGGCGCGGCGATCCAGCTCAGGGTCTTACCCTCCTGGAAGCGAATAGATGAATACTAGAGCGCACAATACCGCCGATGTGTGCAATCTTCGTGTTAAAACTGCCTTATGAGCACGAAACGTGTATCAAACCGAGCAAAGTTGCACAAGATAAGCGTACCGTCTTCCCGACCACGCGCAGTGGCGACTGTTCCCGGCGCCGGAATGGCTCTTCTTGGACTCGATGAGCTCGATTCGGCGATTCTGCGCACGCTCGAGGCCAACGGCCGCGCCACCAACTACGAGGTCGGTGAAGCCGTTGGGCTCTCCGCATCGGCGGCCTCGCGGCGCATACAGGCGTTGGAAGAGATGGGCGCCATTCGCGGCTACCGCGCCGTGGTGAACGACCGCATGCTGGGCCGCCAGATGACGGTCTTTGTCCGCATCACGCTGGAGCGCCAGTCCGCCTCCGTTCTTGGCGCATTTGAGGCCGCCGTCCGCCGCATCCAGGGCATTACAAGCTGCCATCTCATGGCCGGCCAGTATGATTACATGCTCATTGCACGCGTTGCCGACATGGACGACTATGGCCGCCTGCACCAGAATGAGCTATCGCGTCTGCCCGGCGTCACGCGCATTGAAACCAGCTTTGCGCTGCGCGATGTGATGGAAGGCCAGAGGCGGTAGTCATAAACAAGGCATAAATTCACATGCCATCCTCATGGCAGATTCCGCCCCCGCTGCATTAGTCTTGGTGTCACGCGCGACAGATTGCCCGCACATCCGTATGTGCTATGCCGGCGGCTTTCCGCCGCCCGTGCTGCCGCGGCAAGTCAAGTTTGTTTCGAGGAGAGCCGATGCAACCCCGTTTTTCTCTTTGTCTTGGACTGGCGATTACGATTGCCACCTGCGCTGCCCCGCAGATTCACGCCGCAGACGTTCCCACACCTGTCTCCGTGCTGAACCACACGCCCGGCGATGACTTTTACCTGGCCGATTATGAAGACACCGTGCGCTACTTTCATGCGTTGGCCGCGGCAGACCCTGCGCGCATGAAGATGTTTACCGTTGGCAAGACCACGCAGGGCCGCGACATTGAGATCGCCGTCATTTCGTCGGCGGCAAACATCGCGCAGCTTGACCAGACCAAGCAGGCTGCGGCGCGGCTGGCCAAGGCCACGGACCTCAACGATGATTCCGCTCGCGAGTTGGCACGCAGTTCCAAGGTGGTCGTTCACATCGATGGCGGTCTCCATGCAAGCGAAGTGGCCGGCCCGCAGCACACCATGATGCTGGCCTACAAGCTGCTCTCGGCAAAGAAGGATCCGGAGATCGACGCCATCCTCGATAACGTTGTCCTCGTCCTCTGGCCCACGCTCAATCCCGATGGGCAGGACATGGTTGTCCACTGGTACCGCCAGAACGTTGGCACCAAGTATGAAGTGAGCCCGCTGCCCATGCTTTACCAGGAGTACGTGGGCCACGACAACAATCGCGACGGCTACATGCTCAACATGAAGGAAGAGCAGATCGTCACCAAGACGCAGCTCGAATACAACCCCGTCATCTTCTACTGCCAGCACCAGACCGCGCCCTTCCCTGCACGCATCTGGATTCCACCATTCTCCGATCCCATCTCGTCGAACATCAGCCCTTACGTGCGCAGTTGGCTCAACGTTGTGGGCACCAACATGACCGCGTATCTCAACGCGCATAAGATGCCGGGGGCAATCTCCGAGTCGCGCTTCGATAACTGGTATGCGGGCTTCATGGACTGGGCGCACGTCTTCCGCAACGAGATTTCGTTCTTTACAGAGACCGCTCTCTACGAGTACGCCACGCCGCACTTCTACACTGTCGCGGATTTTCCCAAGCCGTATCAGGACCTGCGCGCGCTCACCATGTATTCCACTCCGTGGGAAGGCGGCTGGTGGCATCTGAAGGATGCCGTCGATTACATGGTCGGCGGATCGATGTCCGTGCTCGATCTCGCCGCGAAGAACCGCGAGACGCTGCTCTATAACCGCTATCAGGCTGCGCGCGACAACATTCAGCATTTTCAAAAAGAGCCGCCGTTTGCGTACGTCATTCCGAGCAAGCAGACCGACACGCCGGAGGCGGCAAAGCTTGCGCAGTTGATGATCGACAATGGCCTTGATGTATATGCGTCGAAAGATGGCTTTACGGCGAATGGCGTGAGCTATCCGAAGGGCTCATGGGTTATTCCCATGGATCAGGCTTACTCCGCAATGGCGAAAGAGCTTTTCGAGCGGCAGAAGTACCCAGACGCGATTGAGCTTGGCACATCGAAGTCTGTCGATCTGCCCTATGACGTAACCGGCTGGACGCTGCCGTTGCAGATGGGCGTGGATGTGGATGCTGTGACTGACCCACTCGGCTCCGAGCAGCGCGCACAGATGCAAAAGATCGATAAGGCGCAGGCTCCCGCCGCAAGCGCGGAAGGCTCTGGCACAGTCTTTGCTGTCAGTCATCGTGTCAATGCTTCATTCCTGCTGGTGAATGAGGCGCTGAAATCCGGCGCAACGGTTTCACTCGCACAGGAGCCGGTGAAGACGGCCGCAGGCATGGAGCGCGGCGCGTTTCTCATCAGCGGCCTGGGCCGTGAGAAGCTCGACGGGCTGGCGCAGAAGTACGCGGTTGGAGCAACGGCTGTCTCCGCGCAATCCAATACGCTGCCCATCAAGAAGGCGCGCCTGGGACTCTATCGTCCGTGGGCGGCATCGATTGATGAAGGCTGGACGCGCTGGGTTCTCGAGAACTACGGCTTTGAGCCCAAGAGCCTGTACAACGCGGATATGAAGTCAGTGAATCTTCGCAACCGCTATGACGCAATCATCCTGCCGGATATGTCCTCACGTCAGCTTATGGACGGCTTCGGCATCGGCATTGTGCCCGGCCAGTACGCTGGCGGCATTGGGCAGGATGGCCTGAACAACCTGCGCGAGTTTGTGCGGCAGGGCGGCACGTTGATTGCGCTCAACCACACAGCTTCCGCGCTCATTCCGCTGCTCTCGCTGCCGGTGCAGAACATTCTGGATGGCGTAAAGAGCGACAAATTCTTCTGCTCCGGCGGGCTGCTGCGCGTGGAAACAGAACACTCCGATCTGCCAGTGAATTTTGGTCTGCCCACTTCGCCTGTCGTCATGTTCCAGAGTGGCCCGGCCTTTGCCGCTCTGCCCGGCGCGCATGGTGCGGTGCTCGCTACGTACCCTAAGCAAACCAACCCACTCGAAAGCGGTCTGCTGCTGCATCCGGAGGCGATTGAAGGCAAGGCAGCGGCGATTGAGCTTGCCTACGGACGCGGGCGCATCGTGCTGTACGGCTTCAAGCCGCAGTTCCGCGGCCAGTCGCATGCCACATATAAATGGATGTTCAACGAGCTGTATTCGTATGATCATCCGGAGCTGCCGGCAATAGGTGGCGCCCCCATGCCGAAGAAGGATGAGTCAGCATCCGCCAAGGCTCCCAAGGCCGCTGCCGCGGATGATGATGACGACGATTATCCGCAAGAATAACGCGCACAAAATAAAATGGCCGGAGCAAATGCTCTGGCCGTTTTATTTTGCGCTCAGGAAAACGCTAAGCCATCGTCTGCCGCGCGCCGCCCCATAGGTCAATGCCGGAATCGACTGCGTGCTTGTCGATCTCCGCAAGCTCCGCAGCGGTGAAGTTGAGATTGTTGAGCGCATCGAGCGAGTTATCGAGTTGCTCCACGTTGCGCGCGCCAATCAGCGCTGAGGTCACGCGCTTGTCGCGCAGAACCCATGCAATCGCAAGCTGCGCCAATGATTGCCCGCGTTTCTTCGCAATCTCATTCAATGCGCGTGCACGCTGAATGTTCTCATCGCTCAGAAACTGCTTCAACAGCGAAGAACCATCCACGCCACCGCGCGAGTGTTCCGGCACACCGTTGAGATACTTGTTCGTCAGCAGGCCCTGCCCAAGAGGAGAAAATGCAATGCAGCCCGCGCCAACTTCATCAAGCGCAGCCAGCAGGCCGTCTTCAATCCAACGATTCAGCATCGAATAGGAAGGCTGATGAATCAGCAGCGGAACGCCGAGACTCTTCAAAATCACAGCAGCTTCCCGCGTGCGCTCCGCGCTGTAGGATGAGATGCCCACATAGAGCGCCTTGCCCTGCTGGACCGCAGTGGCCAGCGCGCCCATCGTCTCTTCAAGCGGCGCATTGCCCCACGGCCTGTGCGCGTAGAAGATATCGACGTACTCAAGACCCATGCGCTTGAGGCTGTCGTCGAGCGAAGCCAGCAGATATTTGCGCGAGGCTCCAATGCCGTACGGCCCCGGCCACATATCCCATCCGGCCTTGGTGGAGATGATCAGCTCATTGCGCAGATTGTGAAAATCCTTCTGCAGAATCGCGCCGAAATTCTCTTCGGCGGATCCATACGGAGGGCCATAGTTGTTGGCCAGGTCGAAGTGCGTAACGCCGCGATCAAAAGCACGGCGAATCATCGCGCGCGCAGTCTCAAAGACATCCGCGCCACCAAAGTTCTGCCATAGCCCGAGCGAAATGGGCGGCAATACAAGCCCGGAACGCCCGCAGCGGCGGAAGATGGCGTTGTCATAGCGTGAAGGGGTGGGAACGTAAGGTTTTTCCATAATTCCTCTTATTGTTTCAGGCGCTTAAGCCAGTAACCCTCGCGCCGTTTCGCGTGAGCAATGGCAACGATCAGGATAATATCTTCCTTCTCCTGATAAATGACAGAAAAAGGAAAAGAGCCGAGAACGCGACGGCGTGTATTCTTTGTATAAGGAGGATATAGTTGGGGATTCCTCCGAATTTTCTTCAGAGACGCCCCAATTGCGGTCAAGAACCGGGCTGCGGTGCGCGGGCTTTCTCGGCGGTAGTACTCGAAAGCATCTTCAATTTCGAGCCCTGCCTCTGAGCGGAGCCGGATCGGTTTCAAGCTCATTGAGACAGCCGGCCCCGCAAGCGCGCTTCCAGTTCGTCCCACGAGCCGGTAACCGCATTTGGGGAGTCTGCATCCGCAACCCTACGTTCGATCTCCGCAGCCCACTCCGGATCAATATCCTCGATTTCATCGATCAGCAGCCCATGCGCGACCCATTCGCGCTCACTCGGCGGCAACAAGCGCGCTTCTTCGAGAATCTGTGTGGCGGTGCGGCTCATGGCAGAATTGTAACGCGGTTGCGATGCCGCCTGAAGGATATTGTTCATGCCTTACAACTTGCCCTCTCCAAATAGGGTGCTTCAGCCTTGCAATCTCAACAATCTTGGCAAGTGGTTCGCCGATGAAGCGTCTACTGTCGAAAATACGAGCGTCAGAAAAGTTCTTCTGGACGTGAGCCTTGATCTCGGTGCATTCATTCGGTGGCCTCAGAAAGCGTTGCTACTTTGGAAAGGGTGTGATCGGATTCCGCTGAAAGGAAATAAACAACGGTATCATTCCTACACTGATTCAATTCGAAAATTCGCCCGCTTGAAAGCTTTCACCTTAGACAGCAGGCCCAATGGGCCTGCCATTGGCGCATATTGCCTTGCAGGCGGAGAACGGCCTGTTCGTATCGGAAGTTCCAACAAATGGTCAATTCATCACATTTACTCAGGTAAATTTCCATATCCCGACCATATAAGCACTCTCCACGCAGCTAAGAGAGAAATGCATTTCAGCCAGAGCGCAGGTCTCATCGCCGTACATCCAATTGCCGATGGACTCGCTGACGAGTTCCCATGCTTTGCTTGGCTATTGCGAGCAGAATCGTCTATTCGCTTCGGCTATGACCCAGATGGTGTATTTTCCGAAGCGCCAAATGAATTCGGTTTTTCTAACGACCGAGAGATTCAAGTTATTGAGACAGAAACTCTCAACTAGGCTCAGTTACTCCGCGTTATCAATCTGCGCGCGCTGCAGCTTGTCCGAGTAATCCACGTACACAGCCTTCCACGTTGTATAGAAGTCCAGCGCTTCGGAACCCTCGCGGTGCCCATTGCCCGTCTGCTTCACGCCGCCAAAGGGCAGATGCACCTCGGCGCCAATCGTCGGCGCGTTGATGTAGGTAATGCCTGCCTCAAGATCGCGCATCGCGGTGAAGGCCTTGTTCACATCGCGCGTGTAAAGTGCCGTAGACAAGCCGTAGTCGATGGAATTCGCAATCTCCACGGCCTGTTGGAAGGTATCGAACTCAATCACGCTCACCACTGGGCCAAATACTTCTTCGCGCGCAATCCGCATCTTCGCGGAGACGCCGGCGAAGACCGTCGGTGCAAAGAATGTTCCGTTGGCATGTGCGCCAGCCGTCAGAGCCTCGCCGCCGGTGAGCAGCTTCGCTCCTTCACTTCTTGCTATTTCGACGTAACGCTGAGAAGTCTCAATCTGCTGCGCATTCACCTGCGGGCCAACGTCGATTCCAGCCTCAAGCCCGTTACCTACCTTGAGCTTCCGCGCCCGCTCCACCAGCCGACCGATGAACTCATCCGCAATCTTCTTCTGCACCAGGATGCGGCTCGTTGCGGTGCAGCGCTGGCCTGTGGTTCCAAAGGCTCCCCACAGCGCGCCGTCGAGCGCGAGATCGAGGTTCGCGTCCTCCATCACAATCTGCGCATTCTTACCGCCCATTTCAAGCGAGACCGGCTTGAAGTTCGCCGCTGCCCGCTGCGCCACCAAGGAGCCGATTTCGCTTGAGCCGGTAAAGCTGATCGCCCGCACGCCGGGATGCTCTACGATAGGCGCACCGGCATCCGGCCCATAGCCCGCAACTATATTCACCACGCCCGGCGGCAGGCCCGCATCCATCAGCGTCTGCACAAGGTTGTAAGTCGATAGCGGCGTATCCTCCGCCGGCTTGATCACGCAGGTATTGCCCGCCACCAGCGCCGGAAACAGCTTCCAGCTCGGAATCGCCATCGGAAAATTCCACGGCGTGATCAGCCCCACCACACCCAGAGGCATGCGCACGCTCATGGCGAACTTGTTCTGCAACTCGCTTGGCGTGGTTTTGCCAAAAAGCCGTCGCCCTTCGCCCGCCACGTAAAAGGCTTCGTCTATCGCCTCCTGCACATCGCCGCGCGTTTCGGACAGAACCTTACCCATCTCGCGAGTCATCTGGCGCGCATACTCTTCTTTGCGCTCTTTCAGCAGCTCGCCCGTGCGATACAGAATTTCCGCGCGCTTGGGCGCGGGAACCAGCCGCCAGATCGCAAACGCCTTCTTCGCCGCTGCCACCGCAAGATCGACATCCTCGGCGTTCGAAGCCGGAAATTCGCCCACCACATCCGAGTGATCCGCCGGGTTGATGTTCTGGAAGGTCTTGCCAGAGCGGCTTGGGAGCCACTCGCCTCCAATGAGGTTGTGATACAGCTTTGTCGACATAAGTTCTCTCACTTGCCTTGCACATTCGCGCAGAAATCGTTATGCCACATCCTCAGATGAGCCAACTCTTCAGCTTATCGCACCACACGCTTCGCGCCCTGCGCCATCCAGCTCTCACACCTTTGCTTCCGCCAAAGCCGGTGAAGATACCGGCGTGAACGATACTTCATCTCCGCGGAGCCGCGGTAGCTTTGCAGCCAGCCCAAAACAATGCGCGCGGAGGACTTATCCCAGGCTTCCGCCCGTGCATTTTTCTCACAAACACAGCGCTATAACTAAATTCCGCTCCCGCGCAAATACTGCAAAGAAAAAATCCTGCCGGTGACTCAAAGAAGAACTGAGGCATTGCACCGTTCCTAACTTGGCACATTTCAGCGTCTTTTCCACGCTTTTCCTCCTGAAAAACTGCGATATTCTGAAAGCGCGGCAATCTCCAGACAGAACGCAGAGGGCGATGATGCTGCCCCGCGGCCTTCACTCCAAGCCGGTTTTACACTGCTTTGTCCCCGCTCACCGTACAATAACCCTTGAGGTAATCCCGAGTTTCCAATGTCTTTGAACGGCTATCCTTCGCGCCCCCCGCGCTCGCACGGCCTGCGGTCGCTCTTCAGCATGTTTTCAAGCGACCTGGCCATCGATCTTGGCACCGCTAACACTCTCGTCTTCGCCGCAGGCAAAGGCATCGTCGTCAATGAGCCTTCCATCGTCGCCATCAATAAGAACACCGGCGAGGTGGAAGCCGTAGGCAAAGAGGCCAAGGACATGCTTGGCCGCACGCCCGGCAACATTGTGGCCATCAAGCCTATGAAGGACGGTGTGATCGCCGACTTCAAAGTCACCGAGAAGATGCTTAACTACTTCATTCAGAAGGCGCATAACCGCAAGATGCTGGTGCATCCGCGCATCGTCATCGGCGTGCCCTCTGAGATCACGCAGGTGGAAAAGCGCGCCGTCGAGGACTCCGCCTACCGCGCCAAGGCCAGCGAAGTCTATCTCGTGGAACAGGCCATGGTAGCCGCCATCGGTGCAGGTCTGCCCATCACGGAGCCCTCGGGCAACATGGTCGTCGATATCGGCGGCGGAACGACCGACATCGCCGTCATCTCGCTCTCAGGCATCGTTTACTCGCGCTCAGTCCGCATGGCCGGTAACCAGATGGATGAGGCGATCACCAACTACCTCAAGCGCAAGTACAACCTGCTCATCGGCGAACGCACCGCCGAGCACATCAAGATAGAGATCGGCTCAGCCTTTCCGCTGGACAAGCCGCTCACGATGGAGATCAAGGGCCGCAACCTCATTGAAGGCGTGCCGAAGACGATCACCATTGACGATTCGGAGATTCGCGAAGCCCTTGGCGAGTGCATTGCCGTCATCATGAACGCCATCCGCGTCGCGCTTGAACGCACTCCGCCCGAGCTGTCGGCTGACATTTCCGATCGCGGCATCGTCTTAACCGGCGGCGGCGCGCTCATCAAGAACCTGGACAAGCGCATTCGCGAGGAAACCGGCCTGCCAGTCTCGGTCGCTGACGATCCGCTGGCCTCGGTCGTCCTCGGCACCGGCAAGATGCTGAGCGACTTCCGGCTGCTGCGCAAGATCAAAATTGATTAGGAAGACCGGGACTAGGGGTCTAAAGGGACTTAGGGACTAAAAACATAGCGCACGAACCGGAAGTCCCTTAGTCCCTTTTGGTCCCTCAAGTCCCCTGCTTTTATTTATGGAATCCTTCTTCTTCCGCTACCGGAATCTCATCGTGCTGCTGGTGCTGCTGGTGGCGCAGATTCTTGGGCTTGCCATGCAGGTCCGCCGGACGGGGGAAGGCAGCAATACTTACGATCCAACCGACAGCAAGGGCGTGCAGCTCATTCGTCTCTGGGCCAACGCCATCGTCTCCCCGCCGGAACGCGCTGTTCAGAACTCGAAGTCCGGCGCCGGATGGATCTGGCAGAACTACTTCGACCTGCGCAACGTCCGCCAGCAGAATGAGGATCTTCGGGCTCAAGTTGACCAACTGCGCCTGGAGCAGGCCGAGATGCTCGAGGACGTTCGCCAGGGACAGCGTTTGCAGAGCCTCAATAAATTTGAGGAGAAGTACCTCTATAAAACGCTCACCGCGCAGGTCATCGGCGGCTCGGGCTCCGATCTCTCCCGCGTCTTTTACCTCGACAAGGGCAAGAACGAAGGCATCGCTCGTGACATGGCCGTCATTACGCCGGAGGGCATCGTGGGCAAGGTCCGCGAGGTCTATCCGCACTCTGCGCAGGTGCTGGCCATCAATGATCAGTCGAGCGGCGCAGGCGTCATCCTGGAGCAGACACGTGTCCGCGGCATTCTGCGCGGCAACGCAGAAGGCCAGCCCGCCATCGTCAATATCCTCGCCGACTCCCGCATCAAGCCAGGCGAAAAAGTTCTTACCGGCGGCGGCGACCAGATCTTCCCCCGCGGCCTGCCCGTCGGAGTCGTGGACAGAGTTGAAAAAGATCCCGATCGCGATGGATTCATTCAAGTCGTCGTCAACCCGGCGGCAAATCTGAACGGCCTGGACGAGGTTCTCGTCATCACCGACTCCGAGCCGCGCTTCAACGACAAGCAGTTGAAGGACCTGGCCGAGAGCGAGTCCGAAAAGAAAGAGGATGCTGCCGCGCTGAACGAGCAGAAAAAAGCCTCGGAGATTCTGGAAGAAAAGCTGCCCGGACTGACCGATCCCAACGCGCCCAAGCCCGCACAGGATGGCGCTTCCGCCGCGAACGGAGCCGCTCCCGCCGCGCCACCCGCGCCAAAACTGCTCGCTCCGCAGCATCCCGACCGTTTTACGCCTGGCTATGTGGGTAGCAATGCCGACCGGACTCAAAGCCAGGCCGGTGATGGAGCCAATTCCGCGCCCAGAACCGCTGCGCCAAAGCCGGCTCAACCCGGCACACAACCGACCACAAAGCCCGGCACAACCACCAAGCCGGCGCAGAGACCCACAACTGCTCCTGTACAGCAGGCCCCAGCGCAGAAGACAGACAGGCTTGAGGACACCGGCTCCAAACCGGATGCGCCGAAGCAGCCCGCCAATCCGAATCCCAACCAGCAGCCGCCACAGAGAAAGGAGCAATGATGTCGGTCCTTACCGCCAACTCCCGGCGCGATCTTGAGATTCACCGCTATCCCGCGCCGCTCTATCTGCTGGTTCCGGTGGCCGCGCTGGTGCTGCAGGCGCTGCTTTCTCGCTATCTCTCGCGCTTTCCGTACTTCGACATCCCGCTGGTCATCACGGTTTACTTCGCGCTCGGCCGCCGCAGCCCCATTCAGGGCATGTTTCTCGGCGTTTTTGTGGGCATCTTTGAGGATGCGCTGACGCATCACGCCATCGGCATCAACGGCATTGCCAAGACCGTGGCAGGCTTCCTGGCCGCGTCGATGGGCGTGCGCATCGATGTGCAGAACGTATTTATCCGTGTGCTGCTCAACTTCGCGCTGACGCTCTTGTGCAGCGCAATCTATCTCGGCATCTATCGCGGCCTGCTCGGCATTGAGCTGGACTGGAGCTGGTTCACGCTCCTCTTCCAGGCCCTGGGTAACTCCGTCATCGCGCTGATCCTCTTCCCTCTGCTGGATCGCTTCCAGGTCAGGGATTGAGAGTGAATGACACGGTACTGAGGCGGCTTACGGCTCTTGTAACAGGACACGACTTTAGTCGTGCCGAAAAAGTCTAAAGAATGAATTTGGGGCTTTAGCCCCCGCAGTTTGTATTTTCTTCAAAAATCGCAATAAAAACGGCAGTATGCTGAAAGCAGCGGCATCATGTTTTCTGAGAACTTCAATCGCGGCGAAAAGCTCTCCACCCTCAAATCGGCGGCGGTGCAGTACGGCATTCTGCTGATCATGCTGTCCCTCGGCGCCGGCCTGTGGCGGCTGCAGGTCCTCGGCGCTTCGAACTTCAAGGAGCTGGCCGAGGAAAACCGCATCCGCAAGGAGCCCATCATGGCTCCGCGCGGCAAGCTGCTGGACCGCGATGGCCGCCTGCTCGTCGATAACTATCCCTCTGTCTCCTGCTTCCTCGTTCGCGAACAGAACAAGAACCTCGATGCCGACCTGCCGCTCATCGCGCAGGGTCTGCACCTCGATCTCGACCAGCTCCAGGCCACGCTTAAGCACTTTCGCGCGGCGCCCGGCTACCAGCCCATCCCAATCAAGCAGGACATCTCTTCCGACGAACAGGCCTTCATCGAGGCCCACCGCAATGAGTTGCCTGAGCTAGAAACCATCGATATGGAGCGACGGCTCTATCCACGCGACGGCTTCGCTTCACATCTGATCGGTTATGTGGGCGAGGTCAGCGAAGAGGACCTGAACAACAATCCTCGCTTTGCCGCTTATGAGCCCGGCCAGGTCGTCGGCAAGGCTGGCGTGGAGGCCACTTATGACCAGATTCTTCGCGGCGAAGACGGATCACGAGACGTCATTGTCGATTCTCATGGCCGCGAAATGGGCTATCTGCGTACCCAGCATTCCACCCCCGGCGAGGATCTCAAGCTCACCATCGATCTCGACATTCAGCGCGCCGCCGAGCTGGCCCTGGGAGCAGCCAACGGCGCGGTGGTGGTGATGGATCCGCGCAACGGAGAGATTCTGGCGCTGGTCTCGCACCCCAGCTTTGACCCCAACGCCTTTGCCGTCAAGATCAAGCGCGATGACTGGAACAAGCTCATCACCGACCCGCGCCATCCGCTGATGAACAAGGCCATTCAGGATCAGCTTGCCCCCGGTTCCACCTTCAAGATCATCATGTCCGCCGCCGGCCTGCAGGAAGGCGTCGCGCAGGACATGAGAGTCAACTGCGTAGGCGGCGGAACCTTCTACGGTCGCTTCTTCAAGTGCGACAAGCATCACGGTGTACTCAGTATTCAGCAGGCCATTCCGCTCTCCTGCGACACCTTCTTTTACGCGCTGGCGCAGAAACTCGGCATCGACACGATTGCGAAATACGCCACCTCCTTCGGCCTCTCGCAGAAGACCGGCATTGACCTGCCCAACGAGATGTCCGGCATTATGCCCTCCACGCAGTGGGAGTGGCATAACTACCACCAGAAGTACTACGCCGGTAATACCATCTCGGTCGGCATCGGCCAGGGTGAAACGCAGGTTACGCCCATCCAGCTTGTTCGCGCGCTCTCAGGCATTGCATCGAACGGACACTTTGTCCGCCCGCATCTCGTCAATCCGATCCAGCTTCCGGCGCAGTTCCGCACAGCCGTCTACGATAGCTTTCCCGGTTCCGCCATCAAAAACGTCTCGCTCGACAACGCCACCTGGATGACAATTACGGACGGCATGGCCGCTGTCACCACCAGCGGTACGGCGGCGCCGGTACACCTCAATGGCATCGATTTTGCGGGCAAGACCGGCACAGCACAGGTGGTCGGCGGCGGTGACACGCATACTAAAGGCGGCGCAAAGACTCCGAACTCCTGGTTCGTCGGCATGGTTCCGCGCCGCAATCCGGAGGTTGCCGTCGTGGTCTTGCAGGAGCACGGTGACTGGGGCCTGAACTCCGCTTACATCGCGCAGAAAATCATCATTGCTTACGTGAACAAAAAGCGCAGTCAGGACCACAATGTGCTCGATCAGGCCAATGCGACGCAGAAGCCCGTCGAGGTAGGAGCCGTCTGGTCAAATTCGGAACCGGCTGATCCGAGGCATGACCTGAAACATGGCTCTGAGCAGGCTGGCGTTTCCGTGGGTGCGGGCCACTACTTCGTGAACCCGGCGCAGGCGTCGAAAGACCTTGCCACCGCACCTGCCGCTTCGCTCTTTCCTGCCTGGCTCACTCCCATCCGCTGGCGCAAGGAAGGTCAAGACTAGGCATGCGCCGCTTCCTCTCCTTCCGCGACTTCGACTGGGGCCTGCTGCTGATGGTGCTTATCCTCTGCGGCATCTCCGTCATGGAAATCTACTCCGCCACGCTGCACACCAAGTACGTCGGTGGCCATTTCCACACCAAGCAGGTCTACTACATCCTCGGCGGCCTGGTGGCCATGTTTATCTTCTCCAAGATCGACTACCACAAGCTCCTGGAATGGGCTCCCTGGGCCTACGGCGTCTTTCTCGTCTCGCTTGTGGCCGTCAAGCTGGTCGGCCAGAAGGTCCTCGGCGCGCGCCGCTGGATCTCCTTTGCCGGCATCCACTTCCAGCCTTCGGAATGGGTCAAGCTGGTTCTCATCCTCGCCGTTGCACGGTACTTCGCCAACCTCGGCGGCCGCGACCTTACGTGGAAGGAGATCGGCAAGGCCTTCGCCCTGGTCGGCGTGCCCATGCTGCTCGTCCTGGTTCAGCCCGATATGGGAACGGCGCTGACCTACTCGCCCATCCTGCTCTCCGGCCTCTTTCTCGGCGGCATCAACTGGAAGCAGGCGCTCATTCTCGTCACTACCGGAGCGGTCCTTGTCATCGGCGCGTGGGATTCCGGAAAAATCCTCAAGCCCTATCAAAAGGCAAGACTTACCGGCTTCATCAACCCCGACAATGACCCCAAAGGCGCAGGCTACCAGGTTCTTCAGGCAAAAATCGCCGTCGGCGCGGGCGGCATCTGGGGCGCGGGCGCTGAAAAGGGTTCGCAGACCCAGGGAGCATTTATCCCCATCCCCCATGCCGACTTCATCTTTGCCGCCTTTGGCGAGGAGCACGGCTTTGTGGGCGCAATTTTTGTGCTCCTGCTATACTTTTTGGTATTGATGCGTTTGATTCAAAACGCTCAAACAGCCGCAGACCTGTCCGGCTCCCTCATTATCATGGGCGTCGTGGCTGTGTTGACCTTCCAGATCGTGGTCAACGTGGGCATGGTCATCGGGTTTATGCCCGTCACCGGAATTCCTCTACCGTTAATGAGTTACGGCGGTTCTTCGGTGTTGTTTACTTTCATGGCGCTTGGCGTGGCAATGAATGTCCGCATGCGACGGTTTGTAAACTAAGGTTTTTAAATGGTCGAATCTCCGCGCCGCCGCTGGCGAACCGCGGAGCCAAAAAGATTGAATGATTCGCCGGCAGGTTCCACTGGGAGCCGCTTGAGCCGGCAGGAAATTGGGTTCATGAGCAGGCAGAAACGGGTAAGCCGCAGCCGCAGTCACAGGGAGATGGTGTACATGCACCCGGCACAATTTGTGCTGTCCTTCCTGGCGATCTTCAGCGGCGAAACGGCCCCGTTGGCGTCCGTCCTCCGAGCGGCGCTCAACTGGGCGGCCACAAATTTTCTGCATACGGATTACCCCCACAGACATTTCGCGCAGCCGGCTTTTGCCGTCGCGCTCTCCGGTTTGGCTTTAAGCCCGCCGCCCGCAACCGCGGGACGGATTGCGGCCTTCGGCCTTCCGGTGTCTCCCCGGTCATCCCTCCCGCTTATTCCCTTCCCCTGCCGTCTCCGCGCCGCCCTGTGACCTTGCCGCTGGCCCCATCTCACAAAAGATGGGCGGAAAGGTACGATGGCAAAAGAGATTTGCATATCCTCCACGCCGCATGAAACGCGGCTGGCTATCCTCGAAGACGATCAGCTCTCCGAGATTTACTACGAACGCGAGAACGAATACACACTCGCGGGTTCCATTTACAACGGCCGCGTCACCCGCGTCCTCCCCGGCATGCAGTCGGCATTTGTAGACCTTGGTCTCGAACGCGATGCCTTCCTCTATGTAACCGACTTCCTTGAGATGGAAGATCCCGAGGACGCGGAGGAGATAGAAAAGGCCGCCGTCTCCGCTCCGGCCCGTCCCCGCGAAGTCCGTTCGGGAGAGGCGCGGTCCGGAGAAGTCCGTTCCAGCGAAGGCCGGTCTGGACAGCAACGCAAACCGGAGGCTGCACCCGCACCCGCTCCCGCTCCCGCAGCCGAGATTGATTCTCCCGTAGCCGAACCGGCTGAACCCTCCCACGAGGCAGACGCCGCATCCTCGGAAGATGAGGAAGCTGGCGGAGCACGCCGCTGGCGCGGACGCCGTCGCCGTCGCGGAGGCCGCGGACAAGCGTTGCCTGTTGCCGATCCCGTCGACACCGAGTCCACCTCTGAGACCTTCCTCGATGCGAATCTCGGCGAACCCTCCGAAGATGCTCCGCATCACTCTCACCAGATTCACGCCTCTGCCGGAGAACAGGCCGCAGCGGCACCGGTCGAGTTGCCCGTTAAATCGCGCAACACGGGCCGCGGCGGCCGGTCCGAATCGCGCCCGGAGCGCGAAGCCCCATCCTTCGTCCTCCCCGGCGAATCGCTTTCGAAGTATGGCGGCGAGCCTGCCCAAACATCTAAAACGGAAAAGCCCGCGGAGCTAGCCCGTCCTGCGTCTACGGCCAAGCCGTCCAGCCTGATTGAGTCCCCCATCGAATGGAACGGCACCGGCCTTATGCCCGGCGAGTCACTCGCCCGGCATCGCAATCGCCAGCCGGAGCCATCCGCGCCGGTCGAGGCCGAGCCGGAGGGCGTCTTCGCCGATGCGCATGTCGCTCCTTCCGAGACCGGGCAGCCTGCCGATCTTGCCTTCATCGAGCACAAGCTCGAAGAGGCTACGCCAGAGGACAAACTGCATTTGCATGACGATGCGCAGGTCGAAGCCCTGCACAGCGCGGCTCTCGAAGCCTTTGGCCATGCGCATGACGAACGTATCCTCGTTCCCACTCAGGACGAATTTAGCAGCGAAGCGCACGCGCCCATCGTTGAAGATGAAGAATTTTCTCCCGCCCACGTTGCCGAGCCTGCGGAGCCGGAAACCACCGAACCCCACTCCGGGCACGCCCCCGCCGAACCCGAATTTGAGTTTGAATTTGAGGAAGAAGAGCAGGAAATCGCTCCTCACGAAGTGAAGAGCGAAGAGAACCGCAGCGCCTCGCATCGCATCGACCCGACCACTCCCAGCGAGTTCCGTCTTTTTGGCCTCGGTGGAAAAAAGAAAAAAGACGAGGTGGTCGAGCCCGAACCGGTCCCGGCAACTGTTGCCGCGCCCAGGCCCACTACCGTCACGTCCGTCTCCGCTTTCGCGCCCGGCAATGGCCTGATCGAAGAAGAGATGGTCGAAGGTGAAGAGTCCGCCACGCCGCATCATCTCCATCGTCACGCCGAGCAGGATCTCGACGAGTACGAGGAGACCGAGCAGCTTAGCGCGCACTCCGGCGAGCTCGCAGCAGCCTTCAAGGAAGCCCGCGCTGGCCACAGTCTTGAAATAGAAGAAATCGGCACCGTAACGGATCTTGACGAGGAAGAGGACGAAGCCTCTGAAGAGACCGCGACTGCTCCCGCTACCCGCGAGCGGAGCGGTTCCGGCCGCGATCGCGGCGGACGCGGACGCCGTAACGAGCGCGGTGCACGCAACGGACAATCCGCAGGCACAGGCGGGCAAAACAGTCGCCGCGGCGGAGGCATGTCGCGCCGCACCGCACAGACCTCTGACCTGCCGATTATCTCGGACCTGCTGAAGCCAGGCCAAGAGATCCTCGTTCAGATCGCCAAGGAGCCCATCGCCAAGAAGGGCGCGCGCATCACCAGCCACATCGCTCTCCCTGGCCGTTTCCTGGTCTTCATGCCCACCGTCACGCACGTTGGCGTAAGCCGCAAGATCGAGAGCGACGACGAGCGCCAGCGCCTCAAGCGCATCCTGATCCACGAGCGCGGCGAAGCCACCGGCGGATTCATCGTCCGCACCGCGGCTGAAGGCATATCCGAAGACGAGCTCCGCTCCGACCTGCGCTTCCTCATCCATTTGTGGGATGAGATCAAGCAGCGCTCCGAAAGCTCGAAATCCCCCGCGCTCATCTATCACGATCTCTCGCTCATCGAGCGCATCCTGCGCGACCAGATTTCGGACGATTTCTCCTCCATCTGGGTCGACAATGAAGCCGCTTATGAGCGTATCGTGCGCTTCCTCAACCGCTTTTCGCCCACGCTCGTGCGCCGCGTCAAGCTCTACACCAAAGAGGTCCCGCTCTTCGAGCACTTCGGCGTCGAGGACGAAATCTCCAAGGCACTGCGCTCCAAGGTCTGGCTCAAATCCGGCGGATCGATCGTCATCAACCAGACGGAAGCCCTTGTCGCCATCGACATCAACACCGGCAAGTATGTCGGCAAAACGGCGCGCCTTGAGGACACCATCGTCAAGACCAACCTCGACGCGATCCCGGAGATCGTTCGCCAGATTCGCCTCCGCGACCTCGGCGGCATCATCATCATCGACTTCATCGATATGGATGAGCGCAAGAATCGCTTCCGTGTCATGGCCGCCCTCGAAGAAGCTCTGAAAACCGACCGCGCCCCCACCAAGGTGCTTCAGTTTAACGACTTCGGACTGGTCGCCATCACCCGCAAGCGCGTCAAGCAGTCGCTGGAGCGCACGCTCTCAGTGCCCTGCCCCACCTGCCAGGCCACCGGCATGGTCAAGAGCGCGGCCACGGTTGCCAACGAGATCTATATTGAGCTGCGCAAGATGCGCCGGCACTTTGAAAACGCCGACGTCATGCTCCGCGTTCACCCTGAGACCGTCAAGGTGCTCAAGGCCAACAACGCGCGCTGGCTCACCGAGTACGAAGACCTCGTCGGCAAAAACATCCTGGTCAAGAGCGATGTCGCTCTGCATCCAGAACAGTTCGACATCCAAGGCTGAGTCCAAGTAAACTCTTACGCAAAGGCCGAAGGAGAATCCTTCGGCCTTTGTTGTT
This sequence comes from Occallatibacter sp., assembly GCF_049510455.1. Taxonomy (GTDB): domain Bacteria; phylum Acidobacteriota; class Terriglobia; order Terriglobales; family Acidobacteriaceae; genus Telmatobacter. The sequence goes on from NZ_JBEKYX010000015.1 coordinate 51,119, forward strand.
CAGCCCCAAGGAATCATGTCTTGTGTCAGGGCACAACATCAGTCTTGAGTCTTGCCGCAAATGTGCCGAAAAAGAAATAGGGCATTAGCCCCCGAGCGGTGTTATGCGCGTCACTGTTCACCTCAATGATGATTTGGTTCGAAAAGCTCAGGAGTTCACTGGCATCACGGATCTCTCGATCCTGATGAACGAGAGCCTTAAAGCCTTCATTCATCTCGAAACTTTGCGCCGTCGGACCGAGCCAAATGTTTCGTGTCCGCCCTGAACCCGAATTGATAAGCGCTTTCAGAGCAACCACTGCCCCAAACCGGTGTCTAATCAAAATGAAGGAAGAAGTGCGTATCTGCTTTGCCCTCTTCCCGAGATAGTTCACGACCATTTGCTTACCAATTTCACTTTTTGAGGTCCAACTATGTCTTTTCGTCGCCTGTTCAGCCTGAAACGTAATCTTTCAGTTATGGGAGCAGCCATTTTGCTCACCGCGGGCGTAGCACGTGCCCAGTCCACCGTATCCCCCGCCGCAGATCCCGCATCGGGTGAATCAAGCTCTCAGAGCTACCAATTCCTCGCAGACGACCTGAACGCCGCGGCCGAGCCTGCCGCGGCCGGCGGCGGCCAATACGACAACCACGGCGGCGGCGGCAGCAGCCACGGCCGCTTCCACTGGGCATTTGAAGGCGGAGCGGGCGCCAATGGCCCCGTCGGGAATGACAAGCCATTTATCACCTGGGGCGCCAACTTCACCGTCGGCGCCGGTCTCCATCTGAACCATCGTCTTACTGTGCTGGGCGAGTATCAGTTCATGGACAACAAGCTTCCCGGCGCGCTCATTGCGGCGGGAGGAGCTGACGCGGGCAATGCGCACATCAACTCCATCACCGGCGCAATCCTCTTCGACATTGTTCCCGAGAAATGGGCAACCGGCGCCTACGTGGTGGGAGGAGGGGGCTATTACCACATGTCCACCAACTTCACCGATTTCGAATGCTGCGACTTTTTTGGCTCTGAGGTTCCGGTCACGGCCCTTTCCATCACCTCAAATCAACTGGGCGGAAACCTCGGTATCGGCATCTACCACAAGCTGGGCGGCGTCTACGGAGATGGCACCATGAGGCTCTTCGCAGAGGTGCGCTACCTCTTCATCAACTCACCGCCGCTGGCTTCCCAGGGCGTCTCCATCGGCGGCGGCACTACAGAGTTGCTTCCAATCACCTTAGGCGTCCGATTCTGACGCGCCGCACAAACAAGGAGCGCCTTGCGGCAGATGCGGGGCGCTCATGTTTTACCAGGGCTTTTGCTCTTTCTCTGTCGGCGTACCCACCTCATCACGCTCAATGCGTTTGAGGAACTCCCGCGCCAGCCGTGGCTCTCCGGGATCGTTCTCGCCGTGAATTGTACACAGGTCCAGAAACTCATCCACCAGCGCATTCCGCTCGCTGGACTGTGCAAGAATGCTTTGCAGCGCGCCGCCAAGCTCGCGCAGCCTCGTGGCCTCCGGCCATTCCTCGCCCCCGGAAAACGAAACATCCGAAAACAATCCACGCCGTCCGTGCGCGCACTCCTCAAGGCAAGCCGTCAACTGCTCATGAAACGCAGCCACCAGCGGCGCAAATTCGGCGGAATCGATCTCATGCGGCTCCATATCGCTCACTGTGGGCTCACTTCCCCTTCATAGCTGCTTCAACCTCATCCGCCGTATGCGGCAAATCCCCCGTCAGGTCAATGAGCTTTCCATCCTTGCCCACCAGAAACACGCACTCGATCCGCACGCCTATCTTTTCTTCGGGAATGTAGACGCCCGGCTCAATCGTAAACACCATCCCCGGCTCCAGCACCGTGGGATAGTTGCTCGGATCGTGTACATCGATGCCCACCATGTGGCCCAACGGATGAACCCAGTACTTGCCCAGCGGCGTACCGTCCAGGCTCTTGCCATGCGTGTTCACGTAGTTGTACGCCACCGCGTCAAGCCCATCCGGGTCTGTGTGATAGCGGTCGCCGATCTTCGATTTACCCGCGACAAACGCGTCGATTGCGGCCTTCTGCGCGCCCAGCACCACGTCGTAAATCTCCCGCTGCCGCGCCGTAAAGTGCCCGCTCACCGGCACCGTGCGCGTAATGTCGCTCGCATACATGGAGTACTCGCACGCCGCATCCACCACCACAATGTCCCCATCCTCCATCGTGCGCGTGTTCTCCGCATAGTGCAGCGTCGTCGCGTTAATCCCCGATCCCACAATCGGCGCATAACTCGCCCGCTCGCAGCCGTTTTCGAGCCAGGACGCATACATCTTGCCCGCAACCGTCCGCTCTGTCACGCCCGCCTTCACGGCCTTCATCATCACGCGCTGCGCCGCTTCCGATGCCTCGCTCGCTTTCTTCAGCAGGTCAATCTCGCCCGCATCCTTGACCTCGCGCAGCTCCGTCGTAGCCTCCGCCACATCGTGCGCCGCAGGCAGGCTGCTGGCTCCCACCTCCGCCGCCGCAAACTGCACCAGCGCGCTCGCATGCGCATTGCCCGCCTGCGTGTAAATGTGGTTCGCCACACGCCGGTCCGCCGAAATCAAATCATTCAACACCTTCGGCAGATCCGTCATCGGTCGAACCTCATCCACGCCGACCTTCGCAGCCGCGCCCGCCGTCGCCGCATCCAGCTTGATCCCCGTGTACTTCTCCATGCGCATGTTCCGCGTGGGCAAAAACAGAATCTCCTCGTACTTATGCCCCGCCTCAGGAAAGAGCGTTGAGTTGATCGCAGATGCCGTGGAGTCGCCGACAACCAGGAGCGCCGCGCCCGGCTCATTCCATCCCGTCGCGTAATAAAAATCCTCATCCTGCCGGTACGGGTCGAGATCGAGCAATGGCTCTTCAGCCGCAAACAGCACGGCTACGCCGCCATTCAGCTTCTGGGCCAGCGCCACGCGCCGCGCGCGATACGTCGCGGCAGGCTGTTTTTCAAGGGCATGTGCCTGGGGAACCAAGGCGGGAATCAATCCTGCAAGGACAAGAGGGGCAATCAAACCATAGATTCGGCGCATGCAACAAGCCTCAGTTACGCACCAGCCTCTGTCAAGCCGATAATCTCCGCGCCGCTCTCACAGCAAAGCCGCAGACTCAGCCGCCGCTCTTTCCTGTTCCTCAAACACCCGCAGAAACATCTCCACAGGCATCGGCCTGCCCAGATACCATCCCTGCCCGAGCACAGGCAGTGGACTTGCACTGAAATACCGCGCCTGCTCCTCGGTTTCGATCCCCTCCACCGTCACCTGCAGGCCCAGCGCCGCGGCCAGTGAGAGTATCTGCGGCAAGATCAGTACCTGCACCGACTCCGTACCCACCGACTGCGTGAATGCCTTATCAATCTTCAGCCCATCCACCGAGAGATCGTGCAGATACGCAAGACTCGAATACCCCGTACCAAAGTCGTCGATATGGACCGAGTGCCCTTTGCTTCTCAGCTGGACAATCGCATCCTTCGCAGCCTGCGAGTTGGCCGCGGCGCGCTCCGTAATCTCCATCACCAGGAACCCGGCAGGAACTCGCGCCTTCGCCATCACCTTCTCCAGCATGGGCAAAAAAGCCGGATCGTCCAGGTCCTCCGGCGCAATATTCACTGACAGGCGAAACTCCGGGCAGATCGGCAGCAGAGCGCTCAGATCGGCAAGAGCGTTGTGCATAATCAGCCGCGTGATCTCATTCACAAACCCGCGCTCCTCCGCAATACGGATAAAGACTTCGGGGCTCACATCTCCATGCTCCGCATCCGTCCAGCGCGCCAGTGCTTCAGCCCCAACAATTTTGCCCGTCTTCAGGTCCATCACCGGCTGATACGCTATCCGAATCGCATTGCGGCGAATGGCTCTTCGCAGCCGCTGCTCCAGCGATCTGCTGCGGCCGTATGCGGCAAAACACGCAAACCCCAGCAGCGCTCCGCATAGCGCCCACAACACTACATAAGCCTTCAACTGGCTGCTTTCCACCTGCAGCGCCTCATCCGCTGAGGCGTATGCCGTCACGCAAAATGAAAAACGGCCCGAGCAGTTCGTTGCGTAAAGCATGTTGCCAATGCGAGCCGTGCCCTCCGTTGTCAAAATGGCGTTCTTGATCAGCGGCAACTCGCCCAGCAGACGAATCTGACCGTGGTCGCTGCGGGTCGTAACCGTATAGCGCATCGAGCTCGACTGGAACTCGCTCCGGTTGAAAGGGTTGTACACAATCAGCGCATTGCCTTTTTCCACCGCGGGCACCGTCTGACCCGGAATGCGAAACAGTTTTATATCCCGATAGAACCGCGTTCCATCCGGGCGCTTCACGCCTTGCCCAAGCTCCGCATCGGCTCCCGTGATCCGGCCAAGCATCGCTGTGCAGTCGATTCTCCCGTTGCGGACCCGGCCCCCGTCTTTCAGGTACTCCGAGGCATAGATAAGCTTTCGGAAATGCGCAATTTCGGCATCCGAGCAATATGGATCCGTAGAGGCATTCAGCACATCCAGCACCGCTCTGCCTTCGGTGGAAGAGACATCTCCCTCCGCGCGAATCCGTTGGGCATACTGGTCCAGCTTGCCCATCATTTGTCGAAGCGTAAAGTCGCGGCCCCACCAGTAGCCGGCCAGCGCACCGCAGGCGCACGTCAGCAGCATGACGCCAACCACGCCACCGGCCCATTGCTTGAGGGTGCTCATAAGTAAGAAAGTGCCCGCCGGGGGATCGTTCGCCATCCCGGGGGAAGCATCTCCAATTCTGTGCGATCCTGCCGCCTTAAGCAAGGAGAAACCGCGCGGCCTGCCCCTTCACGGCAATTCTTCCTGTCCAATCCAGAACCGATTGCTTGCTCGCGTCGCCGGTCCCACGCCGCGTCCCGCCAGCCGCGCCTGCGCCTCATGCCACGGCCCCACATACCGCACCACCCTCGGTAAGCGCCGATAGAACCCAGGCAGAACTCGCCTCGCGCGCTCCACCGCGTAACGCTCTTCATCGGCAAATGGCAGTCCGAACGCGAGTCGCAAGCGCTCCGGCATCCACGCCGCCGTCAGCGCCCGGTACCAGTGCGGCGGCTTCACCCAACTCCCCGCCCCGGTCAGCAGATTCTGCCCCATCGCCCGCGCCCGCTCGCTCACGCCCAGCACGTCAGACGTCTCCATCGCGCGGCAATACGCCTCAAACGCATTCCAGTCCGCCGGCAGCGCCTCCGCCGGCAGACCAAACAGCGCCGCAAGCGTCTTCGTCTCCGCGTAATACGCTTCGCGATCCGCCGCGCTCATCGGTCCCAGCACCGTCTCATAGGCCAGCACCGCTGTCTCCATCAGCGTGGCGTAAACCCACCTCAGCGCCGCAATTTCGTTGGCCTGGTACAACGATCCACGATGGTACGCGGCCACATCCTCCCGCATCTCGCCGGTAATCCGCGTATGCAGTCCGTGCAGATTCCGTGCCGCCTTGAACGCTTGTTCCTGCGACCCGAAGATCATCGCGTACACCACGCGGAAAGTGTTGTGAAACCGGACAATCGGCCTGTCCATCACCTGCGAGTGATCCTGAAGCGCCTGCGCCACCCACGGGTGCGCTAGTTGCAGCAGCGCCGCCCGGCCCGCTCCCAGAAACAGCCCAGCCTCGCGGTGTACCCGCCAGCACATGGAATCCGGCCCGAAAACCCCAGCCCGCCGGTCCAGACCTCGCTCCACGCAGCCGCGTTCAATCGCATCGAGCAGCGCCTCGCTCTCCGCACGCGAGACCGGCTGTATTGCACCCGAATTCGCCCCAGTATTCACCTACGTGCAGACTACATGTGCTTCGCCTATTACAAAACCCGTTAAAATAACCTGGAAGGTTCACGATGACAATGGCCGCTAAGAAAATGCGTTTAGGCGCTCTTGAGACGCCTGACTTCACTCTAGTATCCGGTTTCTTTGAACCGCTTCCTGACAATGAGTTACGCCTCTGGAATGAGGAGACAATCAAGGCGATATGCGATCCCTGTGGCCAGGACACACAGCTTGATCCGTTCGGTGCTCGTCGCATCGGGTAGTTTGGTCTACTATGGCTGGCCTGAACGGTAGACGCGTAAGGGTGTTGTGGCTTATTCTCCCCAAAACTGCCTAATCGTCACGCTCACATGAACCGCTGGAACATCCCGAATTGGCTTGAGACAGCAGTCTTTGAACGCGACAAAGTCTGCATTTATTGCGGGATTATTTTCAACGATGAGCCCCGGTCTTTTCGAGAGCGTCGTAGTTGGGAACACATCACCAATAACGCCAAGATAATTACGCTGGAGAACATCGCCCTGTGTTGTAGGGGCTGCAATTCTAGCAAGGGCGTTAAATTCTTAGAGACTTGGCTGGATTCCTCCTACTGCAAGCGGAAGAACATCAGCAAAGATACCGTCGCTCAAGTGGTCAAAGATGCGCTGCTAAATCCACCAGCGCTGGTAGCCTGACTTCAAATCGAGCCGCGACCCGGAAGCCAGCACATTTGTATTTCCTTACAATTCGCCGTAATATAGATAGGCAGACGAGTTTGTCCGCCTTGTGACCGTGAATGCACCGGCTGGCGGAGAGATGAGTGGGCTTACAGCCCACTTTTTATTTGGTTTGAAATTCCTCCAAAAACCCGTCGCACGCTAGCGGTTTTTGGAACCGGTAACCTGGATTGTGAACGGCCGTAAGTTGCCGTAACGGAAGAAGATGGCAGTAAAGCTCGACGAAATTCGGAAGGCAGCGCAGCGGGTCGCCTCATCGCTCGGCCTGGACGTGGTGGACGTGGAATTGGCCACTGCGGGCCGCGAGCGAACCCTGCGCGTCCTGGTTGAAAAGAACGCCGAAGGGCGCGCCGCGCTCAAAGCCCAGCTCGCCTCCGGCGCTGAAAACGAAGAGCTGCCCGAAGCTCTGCGAGAGGGAACCCTGAGCGTTGAGCAGCTTTCAGGCGTCACCCATGGAGATTGCGCCACCCTCAGCCGCGACCTCAGCGTTGTGCTCGATGTCGAAGACCTGGTTCCCGGCGGCGAATACCTGCTCGAAGCCAGCTCACCCGGCCTTGACCGCAAGCTCACCAAGCCTGAAGACTTCGAGCGTTTCAAAGGCAGCCTGGTCAAGATCCAGACCTTTGAGCCCATTAAGAACAACCGTCATTGGCAGGGCCGGCTCACGGAGGCCACAGGCGAAAGCATCACCATCGACCTTGGCGCCGTCAAACAGAATTCAAAGAGCCGGAAGTCCGGCGTAACCACGGTAGACATCGCCTTCTCGAACATCGAAAAAGCGCAGCTTATACCGGAGATTTAGGAAGACAGGAACCAGGGAACTAAGAGACTGAAAAGCAGTAACGCCGCAGACTTAAACAGTCCCTCAGTCCCATGAGTCCCTTAGTCCCTCGATACAAAAGTTCGTAATCCGCGAGAGCCAGCCCCTCGCAATCACAGCGCGAAGGAAGTACCCAAAAACATGGCAAGCCCTTTGTATCAGAGCATCGAGTTGTTGAGCCGGGAAAAAGGCATCGAGCCCGAGATCGTCGTCGGCGCGGTGGAAGAAGCCATCGCTCTGGCCACGCGCAAGTACTACAAGACCCAGGAAAACATGCGCGGCGAGCTCAACAAAGAGACCGGCGAGATCACGGCTTATGTCCACAAGACGGTCGTAGCCGGCGAGGAGCAGATCGAGGATCCGGTCAACGAGATCACTCTGGCCGAAGCCAACGAGCTTGCTCCTGGCGTGGAAGTCGGCAGCGAGATCCGCATATACAAGGACACCTCGCCGCTCGGCCGCATCGCCGCCCAGCTCGCCAAGCAGGTCATCTTTCAGAAGGTCCGCGAGGCTGAGCGCGACACAGTATTCCAGGAGTACGCGCACCGCGAAAAAGAAGTCCTCAACGCCACCGTCAAGCGCGTTGAAGGCCAGGACGTCATCTTCGATCTCGGCAAGGCCGAAGCCCGCTGCCCCAAGCGTGAGCAGTCGCGTCTGGAATCCTTCACCGTCGGCGAGCGCGTCCGCGTCGTGCTCATCAAGGTAGATCGCGCCGCCAAGGGTCCGCAGGTCATCGTCTCCCGCGCCGCGCCGGAGCTGGTCTCCAACCTTTTCCAGTCTGAAGTTCCGGAGATCTACGACAGCACGGTCGTCATCCGCGCCATCGCCCGCGAAGCCGGCGAGCGCACCAAGATCGCCGTCATGAGCCGCGATAAGGATGTCGATCCCGTCGGCGCCTGCGTCGGCATGAAGGGCATGCGTGTGCAGTCCATCATCCGCGAGCTGCGCGGCGAGAAGATCGACATCATCGAGTACAGCGAAGAGATCACCACCTTTGCTGAGAAGGCTCTGCAGCCCGCCAAGGTCAGCCGCGTTTCCATCACGGACCTCACGGACAAGCAGCTTGAAGTCATCGTAGATGACACGCAGCTCTCGCTCGCCATCGGCAAGAAGGGCCAGAACGTCCGCCTCGCCGCCAAGCTTCTCGGCTGGAAGATCGACATCAAGTCCGAAGAGGAGAAGCGCCAGGAAGTCGAGCAGCAGATGCAGGCCATGTCCGGTGGACCCACCACACCCATCGAGCAGGTCACGGAGCTTGGCGAGGGCATCATTCAGAAGCTTGTAGCCGCCGGCATCACCACCGTCGAAGGCCTGGCCGACATGACCCCCGAGGAGCTTGAAGAGATTCCAGGAATCGGCGAAAAGACGCTGGAGAAGATCAGCGTCGCCGTTCGCCACTACTTCGGCCACTTTGAAGAGGGTGAAGAAGCCCCGGCCTCAACCGAGCATCGCGAAGGCGAGTCGGTCGCCGAGCACGTGGCTCACTCGGAGCCCGGCGAAGCCGAAATCGCCACGCCGGATGCCGCAGAAGCCACGGCAGAGGCGGAACAAGAAAACGCGGAAGACGTACTGCAGGAAGCCGAATCCGTGGAAGCCGCGGAATCTGACTCCGAAGAATCGGCTTCTGCATTGGAAGAAGCAGTCGAGAACGCGCCGGAAGCAAGCGAAGACGAGAGCGAAGCGTAATTCATTATGCTTCGCGCATTTTCTTCAGATTCGGGAGATAATGGAATTTCCGGCACTGGAAATTCCATCCAACAGAATAGCCAATGCCAAGAGGTAGCTATGAACTCTTAGCACTACCGGCAGTACACATCGAAAAGAGGCGGATGAGTAAGGTTCGAATCAACGATCTGGCACGCGAAATAGAGGTTAAGAGCCGGCAGGTTCTCGATCTGCTGACAAAGTTGGGTCTTGGAGACCCCAAGATGACCCACTCAAGCTCTATCGAAGACCATGAAGCGGAGAAAGTCCGCGCCCATTTTGGCGGCGGAGCGCGCGGGTCTGCGGGTTTTTCGCGTACACAGCAGGGCCTTCAGCCCAAAGTCGATCTCTCGAATATTTCCAAGCCGGGAGACGCTCTCAAGGCCATCCTTGCGCGCAAGCAGGAGCAGGAAGACGCAGCTCGCCGCAGCCACGCACCGGTGAAGCCGGCCGCCGCGGCAACAGCTCCGGCCACGCCGGCAAGACCTGCCGCGGTAGCCGCGCCGGAGCCAAGGCCCGAGGCCAATCCGGCCCCGCGCAAAATCGTTCCCGCCCCGCGCCAGGCCCCCAATATCATCATTCCGTCTTCCACACCGGCCATTGCCGGGCGACCACCCGCCGCTGCTGTCGTCGCCAAGGCTCCCGTCAGCGCGGTAGCTCCCTCCGCACGTCCGGCTGTAGCCACCGCTCCGCCTTCCACGGTAGTTGTCAGGCCGCCGGCGGTCGTTACACCAAAACCCGGCGTACAACCCGGCGTGCAGGCGGACAGGCCTTCATTCGCAGGTAGGCCTGCGGAATCGGCTCACGTCCCGGCGCCTGCAAGGCCCGCGACTGCTCCGCAGCCCGCGCATACTCCAAAGGCCGGCGTCGTTCCTCCATCAGTCGCGCCCGCTGCAGTTGCGGAGGCACCAGCTACTCCCGCGGCTGCTTCAGTTGCCCCGCCGGCAGCGAAAGCTACCGCGCCTGCCGTTGAAATAGCTCCTGCTCCAGTCGCCGCTGCCGTGCCGGCCCCCATTGCCGTTGAGCCTGCCGCACCTATTGCTGTTGCTACAGTAGTCCCCGAGCCTGCGCCGGCTCCGGTAGTCGCTGCCGCTCCGGCCCAGCCCGTTCGCCGCGTCGTCATGCCGCAGACCGGGCCGCGCCCCGTTTACAAGGCACCCATCCTTCCTCCCGCTGCTCCGGTTGCCGCCGCCGCTCCTAACGCCCAACAGGGCGGCCTGCAGCGCGGCCGCCCCATCTTCGATCGTCGTCCCGCTGGCGCACCTGGCGGCCCGGGCAGCTTCCAGCGCCCCGGTCAGTATCCCGCCGGTCAGCATCCAGGCGGTGGTCCACGCCCCAAACATCCCACGCGCACCACGCCTGGCGGATTCACGCCTGGGGGTGGTCCTGGCGCTCCCGGCGGACGTCCCGGCTTCGGCCAGCGTCCCGGCTTTGGTGCGCCGCGTCCCGGTGGCTTCGGCGCTCCCCGTCCAGGCGGCTTTGCTCCCGGTGGCGCGCCTTCTACTGCGCCCCCCTCTGAGCCTGGCCGTAATCGCGGCGCGGGCGCCAGGGGTCGTGGCCGTGGCGGCCAGCAGTACCCCAAGACCAAGGAAGGCCCAATGAAGGGTTATGCCCCTCCGCCGCGTTATGGCGGGTCGCAAATCCCCATGGAGCCCATGCCCATCACCCGTGAAATCACGGTCACGGAAGGCATCAGCGTCAAGGACCTCGCCGAGAAGCTTGATATCCGCGCCAAGGACCTCATCGCCACCCTCCTCATGAGCGGCATCTTCGCCACTGTCAACCAGTCCCTTGAGGCCGAGATGGTCAAGGATCTCTCCGCCAAATTCGGCGCGGCGGCCAACATCATCTCCTACGAAGAGGAGCTAGAAAACCAGGCCATCGAAGACGTTCTCGACACCGAAAACGTCGGCATGGTTGAAATCGCGCGCGCCCCCGTTGTCACCATCATGGGCCACGTCGATCATGGCAAGACCTCGCTGCTCGACGCCATCCGCGAAACCGACGTTGCCGCAGGCGAAGCCGGCGGCATCACCCAGCACATCGGCGCCTACAAGGTGAAGTTCACCAAGGAAGGCTCGCCCGCCTCCGGCCGCGAGATCGTCTTCCTCGATACGCCGGGCCATGAGGCCTTCACTCGCATGCGCGCACGCGGCGCCAAGGTTACCGACATCGTTGTCATCGTCGTCGCAGCCGATGACGGCGTCATGCCGCAGACCCTTGAAGCCATCGATCACGCCAAGGCTGCCGACGTTCCCATCATCGTGGCCGTCAACAAGATCGATAAGCCTGAAGCTAATCCAGAACGAGTTAAAAAACAGCTCGCCGACCGTGGCCTTATCCCTGAAGAGTGGGCTGCGGGCGAGCAAGGCACCGTCTTCGTTGAAGTCTCGGCCAAGAAGCATCTCAATCTCGATCTGCTCCTCGAGATGATCTGCCTCGTATCCGACATCAAGGCTCCCAAGGCCACGCCGGGCCGCAAGGCAGTCGGCTCTGTCCTTGAAGCCAAGCTTGATCGCGGTCGCGGCGCAGTCGCCACCATCCTCGTGCAGGACGGCACCCTGCACCTCAACGACAGCTACATCGTCGGCAACACCTTCGGCAAGGTCCGCGCCATGTTCGACGACCGCGGACGCGCCATTGAAGAAGCCGGCCCGTCAACGCCCGTCGAAGTCCTCGGACTCGAAGCCATGCCCGACTCCGGCGATACCTTCCTCGTCGTCGGCGACCGCGACAAAGCCAAGGGCATCGCGCAATACCGCAAGATGAAGGACCGCGAAGCGCAGCTCGCCAAGAGCTCCCGCGTCTCGCTCGAAGGCCTCGCCGAACAGATTCGTCTGGCTGGCGTCAAAGACCTTCCCCTCATCATCAAGGGCGACGTCACCGGCTCGGTCGAAGTCCTCGCCGACTCGCTCGTCCGCATGTCCACCGAGAAGGTGCGCGTCAAGGTCATCCACTCCGGCGTCGGCTCCATCACGGAATCTGACGTGCTGCTCGCGACGGCCTCCAACGCCATCATCATCGGCTTCAACGTGCGCCCCGAGCGCAAGGCCGCTGACCTCGCGCAGCAGGAAGGCGTTGACATCCGCCTGCACTCCATCATCTACGAGCTGCAGGATGAAATGCGCCTCGCCATGATGGGTCTGCTCGAACCCACCTTCAAGGAGAACTACCAGGGCCGCGCCCAGGTACTGCAGGTCTTCCGCATTCCCAAGGTCGGCACCATCGCCGGCTGCCGTGTGCAGGATGGCGTCTTCAAGCGCGACTCCGAAGTCAAGGTCATGCGCAACGGCGAACAGATCTTCAAGGGCAAGGTCGTCTCGCTCAAGCGCGTCAAGGACGATGTCCGCGAAGTCACCAACGGCATGGAGTGCGGTATCGGCATCAACAACTTCACCGACATCAAGGAAGGCGACATCTTCGAAGCCTTCACCGTCGAAAAGCTGGCCGCCGACCTCGGCCAGTTAACGACAGCCAAGGCATAACCCAATCCCAACCAAACAGAAACGGCCCGATGCGCAAGCATCGGGCCGTTTCCATTTCCCACCCCCACTCAGAAGTGTCATCGCTGAGCGACTGTAGCGCAGCGGAGGGAGTCGAAGGATCTGCGGTTGTTCTTGCTTTTGCCTTTCCAGCCCTGCAGCAAAGCCGCAAAAATATATACCCGGGCTTTAGCCTCCGATGTTTCCTGGCGATTGCGCTACACTTCCACCATCAGCAAATCTATGTCTGAAACCACAGCCAATAATCAGAAGATCATCACAGACGGTGGTTTTCGTATCGAAATAAAGCTAGACAGCCTAACGGTAACAGCTGACAAAAAAGCATGGAACAAAGGAAACTTAGCTGCTTCCCAGATCATCGCGCTAATAGGCATCATTGCAGTAGCTTGCATAATTTTCATCGATTGGCTAACCAGTCCAACAAGCAAAAACCTCATATTGCTGGCTGTTTTCGTGCTGTTCGCAGCAATCGGCCTTCTAAGCCGCTATTTTCAGGGAACCAATAACATCCACTGCACACGCGGAAATCTCGAAGTCATTCAGGTTCGCCCGCGCCGCGCGGCGGTGAGCTTGCTATTTCCGCGCTCTCAGGTCCAGCAAATTCGTTTGGGCGCACTCGCCTACGGAAAATATCAAGCAGTCATGGGAATCGTATTCAACGCCAGCGGCAAAAAAATCAAAACCCTGCGCGGCATCGAGCTTCCGGAAGCTCAAACTGTCCTCAATGAATTAAAGAAGCTCGGCTATGACACTGTCATCGATGTAGGAATGCCAATGGCGGTTGAAATGGCCCTCGAACGCCGCAACGGTAGCATCCTCGGTTGAAAAGTGGCATTTCAGATATGCCTTTGCTACGCTTTAGCCATGCAGATCACCGTCCAGCTTCCTGACGATATTGCCAAGCGCTCAAACGGAGCGCGCGAGGCCTTGGAAGCCTTTGCAATCGAAGCCTATCGTTCCAGTGCGCTAACACCCTATCAGACGCGCATACTGCTTGGCTTTGGAACGCGCTACGAGTTGGAAGGCTTCCTCAAGGAGCATGAAGTCTGGGAGCATGCCTACAGCCTTGAAGATCTTGAAGAAGATAGGGCTGGTTTTGAACGCGACGCCCTCCTCCGCCGAAATCCATAACTCCCCCAAAATATCCGAACACTCGCCTACCCTGTACCGTCATAACCAGCAGGAAGTGCCGGAGAGCGATACGTTGACCGCAGCGGAAGAGGCAAACTTCACGGCATTCGTCGAACGCCAATCCCGCTTTGCCTTCCGCGTGGCTTACGCCGTTCTGCTCAACGCACATGACGCCGAGGATGCGGTGCAGGAGACATTCTTGAAGCTTTACCGACATGGCGGCTGGCAGCTAGCGGACAACGAACGCGCCTATATCGCGCGCGTAGCCTGGCGTTGCGCCATCGATCGCCGCCGAGCCGCGCATCCCGGCATCTCCGATCCAGAGGCAACTCTCGAAATCCCATCACATCATCCCGGCCCTGAGCACACATTCCTCGCCACCGATCATCACCGCCGCATCCACGCCATGATCGACACACTCCCTGAAGAACTTCGCCTGCCGCTCATTCTCTCCGCATTTGACGATCTCAACTCGCGCCTCATCGCCGGCATCCTCAACATCCCGGAAGGCACCGTCCGCACACGCCT
>NZ_JBEKYX010000150.1:0-7173 GCF_049510455.1 Occallatibacter sp.
GCTGCTCCAAAGAAACATAGCTGAACATCCCATCCTGAACCTGCTCAGTTCCACGCATAATCAGTAGACGAATCTACGCACAACCCCGTTGCGGAGAGCTGCCTTTTTCAACAAGTTCCTAGTCGAGTTTCGTCGCACTGCGCTTGCCGCCAATTGGGCAAAGGATCGCGTTTGTATCGTCAAACGTTTTGCTCAGATTCGCCAGGTCGAATTGGAGGTGAGCACTCGGACACTTCAAATCGAGATCGTCCAGCACCCGGCGGAACTCAGATGCCGTCTTCAGCGCCCCGAACCCAGTCGTTTCTACCTCTTTGTACCCAAGGTCAGCAACTTACTTCAGCGCAACAGGCGTATCCTGCTCGATCACCTCTCGGACTGTGTATAGATGGAGACAAAGGGGGAATCCCAGAGATTGTGCCCGCAAGCAAGCGAGCCGCGCCTCCGTTGCGGCGACGGCAAGTGCCGCAAAGTGGAATGTCCTACGCGTGATGGGCATTTTTCTGCCGTTTCGATGCGGCAGCGAAACTCTCACGCGCGACTTGTGCAAGCAGCAGCGCCTGGGCATACCGGTCTGATTCTTCGCGCATGATTCCTTCTGCGTCCGGGAACAATCGCGCATAGTAATGTGTCCCGGCGAGAAGCTCAGGAGCAAAGGGAAGAACGTCGCCTGGCGCAGCATGACTAAGAAAGCCCAGCATAGCTCTCGTCCATAGCTCGCGGAAGTGGTCCAGATAATTCACAACACCGTGCGCCTGCACCGGCCTCGCATGCACATCTTCGGAAATGGAGACCTGGATGCAGCCAGGACTGGCAATCCTTCCATGCATGAACCCGACGCGATCAAAGATAGGAGTCATGAAGTGGAGCTTTTGATTCCAGTCACCGTATACCAACTCCTGGCCACAGTAATAGTGACTGAAATCTCCGTTGAAGCGAACGTCTGGATGGCGCTTTATGAGCTGTACCGTCCTCCAGATATCTTGCGTAACGGTAGCGCGGTGCGTTTCGATGAAGATCGCAATCCCGCGGCGCTGCTGCGCTTCCAAAACGGCTTCCACAAGCGCATCTACTTCGCAATCATCTTCGATTCCCCAACCCAGATGGACCGTAATACACCTGTCTCCCCGGTCAACATGTCTTGCCGCAACGATATCCGCATCACTGAGAACATTGATTCGCGAGAGTCCGCAAAAAGGTAACGCAGGACTCTTTGGCAAAGGATCTCCGTGCGTGATTTGAACGCCTTCAAAACCGTCTGCGCGAAGGCGAGCATAAACTTCTTCTTCTGTTCCAGCACGCAATACCGAACTGCCCGGCAAATCAACGAGGTTATCTAAATTCAATAGCAACATCAAACGAGGCGCGGAGTCTGTCGTCACGTTCCGGAAGCCGTTTGAAAGAGGAGTTCTAAAATTCGTCATAGGACACCTGGTGCGCAGCGACACCCAACTCCAAAAACATGTGCTGGCAGGCACGGATCATCATCGGCGGACCACACAGGTAATACTCCGCAGCATGCACGTTTGGGTGTGTTGAGAGATATTCCTGAAGCAGCACCTCATGAACAAAGCCCACGTGTCCGTGCCAGTTATCTCCCGCGAGCGGCGAAGACAGGGCCAGGTGAAATTTGAAATTTGGGTACGTCTTCTCGAGATCGTGAAAGTATTCGTCGTAGAAAATCTCCTGCCGGGAGCGAGCGCCATACCAAAAACTGATCCGGCGCGACGTGCCCTCCACCTCAAGAAGATGGGAGAGATGGGCTCGCAAAGGAGCCATTCCTGCGCCACCACCTATATAGATCATCTCCTTCTGGGTTGGCCTGATATGAAAGTCTCCGAAAGGCCCTATTCCGCTGACCAATTGACCTGGTTTCAATCCAAAGATGTAACTTGAGCCAATGCCTGGCGCACACGCCTGGCCCGGAGGCGGCGTAGCGATGCGGATGTTGAAGCGGAGCAGATTCTCTCGATTGGGATTGTTCGCGAGCGAGTAATTGTTGAACCGTTCCCCAACCTTGTTTTCAGCTTCAAGGTTAAAGATGTGTTGGTTTCGCCAGACACTCGCAAATGGCTCAGAAATGTCAAAGTCGGCATACCGCACTTTTTCATAGGCGGGAATGCAGAGCTGCATATAGTCACCGGGAAGGGCGTTTAGCGGCTTCGACGGTTCCAGTGGCTCCAGTACGAGTTCCTTGATGAAGGTCGCGACACTCTGATTGCTTATCACGCGAAATGATGCGGAGGTCTGGCGCCTGGCTCCTGCCCCTCCGGGATGAGCAACATTCAGGCGAAGAATCCCGCCGTTTTCCTTGATCGGGTACGTGGCAAGCCCGCGGCAAATCGGTGCCCGTGCGGGAGAGCCGTCGGCGAGGTTATATCGTCCATTGTGCTTGGGGCATTCAATAATTCCATCTTTCACCAAGCCGTCTGCCAGATGTACGTTGCCATGCGTACACATGCCATCTGTGGCAAACAGTGCGCCTTCTTCGTTGCGCACGAGAGCGAATGTACGCTTGCCGTAATCGAAGCGAAGCACATCGGCCTTGGGAAGCCTTGCAGCCGGGCATACGGCAACCCAACCTTCATTGTCGGCTTCCGCTTGTGTAGCAACAATGCCTTCCTGGGACCGCACTCTAGGTTCAGGCAATACTCTTTTTACATGGTACGCAGGATCTTTTACTTGCCTCAGCACAGTTGGGATGATCTCGCGCCACGCGGCGAACAGACTTGGATAGGGCGTTGGACAATCGTCTTTGACCTCCTCATGTAGCCGCGGCAATGCATGGAAAGGCACCAGAGGATACATATGGTGCTCTACGTGATAATTCATATTCCAATACAAAAACCGGTGGATCGGATTCATGTAGATCGTCCGACAGTTCAGCCGGTGATCAAGCACGTTCTCCGCGAGCCCGCCGTGCTGCGTTAGGCCGTAAGTAACAAGGAGCCATGTTCCGAAAAGATTCGGAAGGCCGATAAAAAGCAATGGGAGGATGCTATGTATGCTTACGGCAAGCACTAGAGCAAGGGCGTAGATTGCACAATAGATGCGAGCACGCAGAAATATCCTCGGAAACTCCATTTCCGGGATAAAGGTCATTTCTTCCTCTGTCATTCGTCCGAACGCATGGAGAACGATGTGCCGGAAGTAATTCCGGTATACGCCCAGAGCAAACAAGGACATGATCAGCGTGCGCAGATCGGGCGGCCTTGGTACTGCAATTTCAGGATCGCGGCCGACGATGATCGTGTCGCTATGGTGGCGGGTATGGCTCCAGCGCCAAACCGTCGACTCGCGCATCACCATGAAGGATGCAATCTCATAGAGAAAAATGTTTAGAGCGTCAGTACGAAAGGCCGTTCCATGCCCTGATTCGTGCCACCGCGAGTCGGAAGTCGAAGCATAGAGCGCTGCATATATCAAGTACGGTAGGAGTGCCCACCAGGAGCCCCAAAGTCGTACGGTCGCGTAAGCTGCCGCAAAGATGAGCGAAAACCACAGCACCGTGTTCCAGATCCCAGGCCAATCACGACGGGTGAGTAATGCCCGCATCGTCTCATGTGGTACGGGGCACTGATACCAGTCGGCTTCGGCGAGTCCTTTTTCAACGGCTGCGCACGCGTTAACGCCGATAAGACTGTAGTCGAGATGAAGAGCCTGAGAGGCAGATTTATTTACGCTTGCCATGACTTTGCTCCTAGTGGCGAAGCCCCATCAATTGCATGAGGCGGTCTGTCTCCCAATAGGCTTCCTCAACCCAACTCACAATATTTGCGGGATCCGGCGAGTATTCCAGTTCAATAGAAATAGCGCCGTCGATGTTGAGTTCCTTGATTGCCTGAAGGTAAGGCGCGAATTTCACTACCCCACGGCCTGGCGGTAAATCACCATGCACCTTTCCATCGCAGTCGCTGATGTGTACGTGACTCACCAAACCGTCAAGCGTGGCCAACTCGGCGGGCCCACAATCGGCGAGCATGAGATGGCTGATGTCGATATTTGCTCGCACCTGAGGGTGGCCGCAATCATCGAGAAACCGTTTCATCTGGGCGATGTTATTCAACAGGCTCAACCGAAAGGGCTCCAACTCGAGTGCTATCTCAATGCCCTTGTCTCCGGCGTAGTCGCCAAGGATGCGGCAAGTCTCCACACCCCAGGCCCATTGCTGATCCGCACGAATGACCTCGCGTTGCCAGATATACTCCCCGAGAACCAGCAGAATATTGCGAGCTTGAAAATGTGAAGCCAGATCGATGAACTTCTTACAACGCTCAATATGAAAATTGCGAACTGGTACGTTAAAGTCGCAGAGCCCAAGCGCCACCACTGGCAGCGACATGATTGGAAGGTTCAGGCGCTCACAGGAAGCTGCGATCCGTCTTGTATCGTTTGCCGACAGCGTCATAGCTTCCGTAAAGATATCGACGCAATCGAACCCAATGCGCGCGATGTGTTCGAGGCCCTCTATCGTATCCACACCGGCCTGATCGAAGGCGCTATTGATGATTCCCAATTTCATCTCTTCTCCCTTGTTACCGCTTCACTGGGCGACACGATACGGCCCAACTCGGCGCTCTTGATGGCAGCCTCCACGATCGCCAGAGTCTGCAAATGGTCTCCGCCGCTCAAGGCCGGGACGGTGTCTTCTTCGAGGGCGACTAACAATTGGCCCATCGTGCAGCCAAACGCATCAGGAAACCAACTCTGTTTCGGACAAAATTTCCGAAAGACGTTATCCCCTTTTTTCGCGTAACGCATCGTAGATGGGGTTGTGTAGGGATCCCGGCACCATCCAATGTCCCCAATCGCGAGGCCGTCGAGACCCTCGATCCTCCACGAAATATGAAGATCCGCTGGAGCGCCCTCTCGCGCAGGTCCGGTCCAGACATCATCCACCACCACACAACGCAGTCCATTGCCGTATTCCAGGATGGTGGTGCAGATGCCATCGCTGTGAGAAAACTTGGTCCTCGGGTCGGGACGCACGCTGCAAAAAACGCCATCCGGATCTCCAAACCATGCCCGCATGCAATCGAGATGATGCACGGACATGATCCTGAGGGTGGCGCCGCCTGTGTCCGCCTGCCAGGGCTGCCAATGCGGAATACCCCGCATATCGATCGTTGCGAACACCGGCTCGCCGAAATATCCATCTCGAAGCATGTGTGTCGCCGCAAAGACCGTGGGATCGTAACGCATATTCTGATTGACCGAGAGAAGGATTCCGGCTTGTTCGCACAGTTCTACAGCCTCGGCTGCAGCGGTGAAACTCAGCGCGAGCGGCTTCTGTGCATGAATTGCTCTAACGCTTCTACGCTCGCATGCCTCGCGAATCAGCGCAAGCTGCTCTGTAGGTGGGACGGCGATATCGAGCACCTCAATCGTCCGATCGTCCAGCAGTTCCTCGTAGGTCGCATAAACATGTTCGATCCCATGCCGCTGAGCGACACGTTCAGCATTCGTACTTGTTCGTGAGGCGATCGCTACTGGATTGAAGCCACAACGCCGGTAACTAACTAGATGGCATTCGTTCACGATAAAACCACTGCCGAGAATGCCTATACGCCGATCTCGTCGGATCGGCATCGGAGGGTGATATTTATATGCAGTATCCTGATCAATAGCAGGTCCCGCAAGAAAGCGATATGCAGTGCTGCGGCATTGCA
The DNA here is from genome assembly GCF_049510455.1 of Occallatibacter sp. Taxonomy (GTDB): domain Bacteria; phylum Acidobacteriota; class Terriglobia; order Terriglobales; family Acidobacteriaceae; genus Telmatobacter. The sequence goes on from NZ_JBEKYX010000150.1 coordinate 5,667, forward strand.
CCTCCCCAGGCTGGAGAACGACATCTCCTAATTGTGGATGCAGCACCCCATTGGGATATCCTTCCGCCTCCAGGCAGATTCCGGCATATTCGCTATAGACGTGATGGTCCTTTCCGCGAACGTCGCGGATATTCTTGCCTGTATAGAGTTGCAGGTATTGCTCGTCCGTCCAAACTTCCAGCAAACGTCCGCTCTTTGGGTGCGAAAGAATTGCCGCGAGCGATTTTTCCCGACGAAGTGGTAAACGATATAAGTCGCCGTGGTTCTGAAAGAGTTCCGGGATAGCGTCGTGCAGGTACCGCGCTTTACGAAAATCATTCTCCTGCGTAACGGGCTCCAGACGATTCAACAACGTCATGTGAACATCGGTCGCTATCGTCTCGTCAGCAAAGATTTGCAGCGTATGGTCCAGCGTGGATCGATTTCCTTCGCCTGAGAGGTTGAAGTACGAGTGATGCGTCATCGACCACGGTGTCGCACGGTCGGTTGAAGCCTCAGTCTCAATCAACAGCTCACCAGTTGCATCGAGGATATAGCGAAGGCAAACTTCGAGAGTTCCCGGATATCCTTCTTCGCCGTCTGGACTGGTCCGCTTCAGTTCCAATGCGACAGCATTTTCCAGAAAAAGTGGCGTTGCTTGCCAGAGATACTTATCGAAGCCACGGACACCACCGTGGAGATGGTTGAGCCCGTCATTGATTGTGAGTTTGTATGGGCTTCCGTTCAGCCAGAAACTTCCAGACGTAAGACGTCCAGCAACGCGGCCGACGATCGCTCCAAAATAGGTGGTTCCCGCTAGGTATTCCTCGAGAGAGTCGTATCCCAATACCACGTCTGCGAGCACACCGTTCCCGTCCGGCACCAACAATCGGCGGACGATACATCCGAGAGTAAGGATCTCAACCTGCATTCCCTCTGGGCTGGCAAGTATCCATGCGTCCACCTCGCCGCCGTCAGGAGCCCTGCCAAACTGTCGCCTTGTGATCGTAAAACTCATCGCGCCAGAACCAACAGTAAGACGGGCAGTCGAAGACTGTCTTTTCCATGTGTTGTCGAAGCTGTCATATTTTGTCCTAAACTCCACACTTTATCTTGAAATATCTAACTGTTCTGCTTGTCGTTCTTCATTATCACTACAGTGCTACCACTTCATGGAGGCAGTGCGTAAAGTCCTCGCTCGCTATCTACCAAACCACACTTGGAGGTCAAGGCCGAAGATGCATGCTGTTCAAGGAACCAAGACATCTGGCAGGCTGCAGAGACGCTCACACAGGGTTGGACCGGAATCCGCCATATTGAAGTTGCGGCCAGGAGTGCTACAGCGCACTCGACATAGCAGATGCTTTCGCGGATGCTGTTGGGCGCCCCGTCGAGGCGATCGCCGTTCCTAATACTACAGTTGTAGATAGAAGATTGGGAGGGGTGAACCTCGTTTGCGGTAGTGACATCGCAGAGCGTGGAATTGATGCTGCCTTCGCCATTGGGACCAGTGGAGAAGATGCTCAAC
>NZ_JBEKYX010000151.1:0-10625 GCF_049510455.1 Occallatibacter sp.
ATGAATTCTGGTATGCCACTCGATTTGAACGCAATTGGCCAACCACAAACAGCATCTCGCTCGCCCCGCCGAAGAAAACAAATCTCCCTTCAAAACTTCAATTCGCTCAGGTCTTGGCTACAGCGGCTCCACCGCATATTGACTCCATTAACCCGGACAACGGCAACCAAGGCGACACTGTCGATGTAGTACTTTCGGGCTCTTTTAAAGGCGGCGGAACGATCAACTCAATCCCTGGCATTGGTGTAGAGGACCAAGATTTTGTGGATCAAACAACAATCGATGGGACTTTTGCAATTGCATCCAATGCCGCGGTTGGTGGAGTGTCCGTTACTGTTACAAATGAATCCGGTGTGATGAGCAACGCTGTAACCTTCACAATCAATGCGGGGCCTCCCAATGTTCAGTCTGTTGATCCAGACAACGCCTGCGTGGGGACAGCGGGAAATATGACAATTACGGGAAGCGGCTTTACTGGCGCCACCGTAACCTCAGGAGATGGCCTCGATCTTAGTAACGTGACTGTTCAAGGCGATTCAAGCATCACGGCTAACTATTCAGTCGAGGATCTGGCTACCCCGGGCCCCATAGAAATCATCGTGCAAAGCGATTACGGTAGCGACTCGGGGGATTTCACCATCAACGGCATGACGGTAACCAGCATCGATCCAGATAGCGGGTGTCTGGGCAAAAACGTGAACGTCACCATTGGAGGAACCTGTTTCATCAATGTTGCCGTGACGGCACCAAGCGGCATCACGGTATCGAATGTGGAAACTGTTAGTCCAACACAGGTGACCGCGACATTAGACCTTTCATCCACGGCCTCAAACGGCGTCAACGACATTACGATTAAGAACAATCGAGGCGATGGTGCTTCCGATACAGCCAACTTCACCGTACTTGGTGTGACAGCCATAAACCCCGATTCTGGTTGTGAGGGCACGTCGGTTGCCGCGAGGATTTCGGGATACGGTCTCGCAGGTGCTACACCATCCGGGCCCAGCGGCATCACTTTCAGCAATATCAACAACAGCAGCAACACCAGCCTGACTGCGACGATGGCTATATCGTCTTCTGCTCCAGTCGGTCAGGTTGACATTACGCTCGCTATGGCCAATGGCTGTTCTGACACCGCAGAGTTCACTGTGAATCAGCAATACATCATCACTTCGCAGACGGTCGCTACGCAGCCAACGAACCGTACGAGAACTACTATTGGTATAGGTGAAGTGGTGAATCTCACGTTTGCTGGAACAACAGCCACATGGCTTTTACAGGGACCTGGAACGCTAACACCGAACGGAAAGACCGCAACTTACACTGCCAGTGCAACAACCGGTCGCGTGGTAATTCAGGCCACAGCCCCCAACGGATGCTCAAGTGCCGCTGTATTTACAGTCATTGCTCCATCTGCCGTAAATGACCAATACCAAAGTCTATTGCATACTCAAGGAGACGCAAATATTGGAATGTGCGCTGGCGTCTACATCGGCCCTGATACGGTTAACTTCGGGGCGGTCTATATCCGAGAGGTTAACGAGGGTGCTACTGCCAGTGGTTGCTGGGCATGCATAAATGGGCAATGCCACTGCTTGACGTGTGCTTCGACCTATTGCAATTCCGTTCACGCCAGTTCAACAGTAACTAGCGGATATGGCACGCTTGTCGGGGTGGACACGATCTATTCCGGATACTGCGGCTCAAACACTTCTCCAGGATCAGTCAGTTTTACCATTCCGGTGCAATACAGCCTTGATAACAGTACGTGGGTCCAGTTCTTTACCGAAAGCCAAGTCCATACGCTGAACGGTGTGAACTTAAGTGCAAGCAAATGTGGGGCATCTACTCCGGCAACTACCATTAGCAGTCCTTCGGGTACAGGCACCTGTTTGACTTAGAGTCTCTCGAGGATCCGATGTTCACCGCTAGAAACCTCTTGACTTATGATCGGCATCAATCTCCCGATTGGTATCAGCGATCAGCAACATTTCTTCTCGTACTGGTACTCGCAGTTAACGGTCAAGCATTAAGTTGTACCTTGCAGAAGGAGGAAGCGGTCACCATGAATAGCAAAGTGAAAAACCTGGAAATTAATATTCTCCGGTTCTCAAAGACTCAAGACCCCGCTGATTTGCAGTTGGCGCTCTCGGAATTACAGGAAGCGAGTTCTGCCCCGTCGGACAAACCGATAGAGTCTGTTCCCTCCCTCACTAGCGAGTGGTTGCGTTTCTTCCTCGCTATAGATCAAGTGATCGACAAACTTAAGACTACTGTGACGCCACCGCTTCTCCATGTTATGCCGCCATCCGACAACAACGGCAACCTATCCGGCTATGCGCCTGGTGTTGATCCTGAGAGCATAAAAGATCCCGAACTCAAAAAGAGATATAAAGCTGCAATTGCAGAAAATGACAAGCGCTTAGCAGCTTGGAACAGATACCAAGAAATTTGCACCATTGAAAGACATTCAACTGGCGATTTCTTTGCTTGGGCCGGGTCCCGATACCGAAACAACTCAGAAGCTCGCAAGCAACTCTTGCGCGAAGCAACTAAGCTGAAGCTGAATACAGAGCGTATGACGAAAATCCATGAGGCTGTTGATTAACGAGAGTTGTAGAGAGCCCAACGTGATCCAAATTAGACAACATGAGCTAAATTTTAAAGGGAACATTAATGCAAATTCAAGAAACAGAGAGCAAAAGGATAATCGATTTCATTGCCTCCAGGTCGCAAGAGTCAATAACAGAGCAAGGTGGTTACTATCGAAGAGTCGTATTGTGTGTGTCACACCTAACGGCACCGAAAATCTGGGTTAAGTCTAGAAGTCTTACTGAGAAAGCGATAATTTCATAGGCAGTAATTGAAGGCGCGCAATGTATGAGTATCGAGATGTAAGAAGAGCCCATATCGAACTCACTACACGATGCAATGCATCTTGTCCTCAATGTCCACGTAACGTTCGCGGGGGAGACGTTATCTCTAGTTTGCCCATTGTGGAGTTGTCGCTTGATCATATCGCGAAAATTTTCCAACCAGAGTTCCTGAGCCAATTAGTTCACATTACAATCTGCGGAAACTATGGGGATGCTATATTTGCGCGGGATACGCTAAACATCGTTCAATTTCTACGATCGCAAAATCCACAGTTAGACATCGAACTGCATACGAACGGAAGCGCGCGTCCGGTTAAGTTTTGGGAACAACTTGCGAGAACTGTGAACCGTTGTGTATTTGCTATCGATGGCCTCAAGGATACTAACCATTTATATCGTCGAAATACCGATTGGGACACGATCGAGCGCAATGTGAGAGCCTTCATTGGTTCCGGAGGAATTGCAATCTGGAATTTTATCCCTTTTAGACACAACGAACATCAAATTTCGCAGGCTGCCGAGTTCGCCAGACAAGTCGGATTCAAAAAGTTTTATGTTAAACGGACTGGTAGGTTCTATTTGCACGGTGAACTTCATCAGTCGCTTCCTATTATGAACAGCGCTGGGCAAGTTGTTGGTCAGCTTGAGTTGCCAACTCACAAAAGCCTAAGAAACCCGGTGGCTGAAGCCTTATATGACAAAGGGGAAACCGCGACGAATTACGAAAAAGAATTGTCGCAAGCTCCAATTAGGTGCACGGTGCAGAACTCCGGGAGTATTTATATAAGCGCCGAGGGCTTCGTGTTTCCGTGTTGCTGGATGGCTCAAATCTACAGCCATAAAAGTCCGAGTAAAAGAAAGGTACAAATCCTGAAATTGATTAACGACTTTGGAGGCGGATTGGAGGCAATAGACGCAACGAAGAGACCCATTGAAGCAATTATCGGTAGCGCGATCTTTCAGGTTGCAATTCCAAATGGTTGGAACTCCGGCCCCGAACGGCTCGAGATTTGCACCCGGCAGTGTGGCCCATTTCGATTGAGTGCTTCGCAAAAAACTTCATCTCTAATTTGAAGAGTTTTTCAAAAGCGAAGCAGGTCACAAATCCCTTCACCCCTAGTACTGGCTATGACTACTCGTTCAACTTCATTAATCAATTGTAACTGTCTAAAAAAGTTACTTTGTGCCTATTGCTTTCCTGTGGGAGCCACAGCTCCGCGGTATAGTAGGGGGGCGGAAGTGGATAGAGCTGTTCCGAGGATGTCGCGGCCCGACCTGTCCACATTCGACGCACCAGGCTGAGCGCAGGCTGAATCTGACGAGATCCTATAGGCCGACATTTGCTGCCAGCTTTGAATGGGAATCAGCTTTCTATCAAAGCCTGGATCCGCAATCACTTGATGTTTGTCCCCTCGTTCCCCAGAGACGTGCTTCCCAAAAATGCAGTTCGAGTCGAAAGCAACGTGTGTCGCTTGAAGCGAATATCCTCCTCCCCCCTCACTGAAAACTATGTTGTTGAAGAAGAGCAGCCCGTCGGGGTCTCCTGGCTTGTGCTCTACATACCGGCCAGCCTCGACGATATGAGGTGACAATCCCTTTCCGATGAAAATAGTGTTGTTGTGAATGAGCGTATTTGTCACTGTGCCCCCGATACCGAAAATCCGTGCCCTGTCATTTTCGCTCAAGTTATAACGGATGATCGTGCCGTCGTTGGGAACTCCTTTACTTGGGTCGTTGACCACATTTGCCATGCCGCCCGCATTGTTGTGGCTCCAGTTGTCTTCAATAATTGTTCCTACCGCTCCGTCGTCGGCATCGAATGCGCCGTTTTCTCCCTCTCCTTGATTCTCCCCAGTATTGGATACTTCGTTATCGTGGATCACCGCATCCTTAGTGGCTACAAGAACTACAGCATTACCGTGGTGCCGCGCAGAGGCATATCGAATGACATTGTGGTCGATCTGAGGTCCCTGTGTGTAGCGCAAGAAGATTGCATTGCGACCCGTATCGACAATGGTGCTTCCGGTGATACGAATGTTTGAGTTGTGAAATTCGTTCCATCGCGGATCGCGAGGAGAAGCACTACCCTTGAGTTCGAACCAGATACCTTGGCCATCGACATGCTCAACAGTGCAGTGGTCGATGAGGATGTCATCGAAGCGGGCGGGACGGCCTTCTTTTGAAAAGCCGTAAACGCCGATCCCGCCAGAGCTTTTCGATTCGACGTCACCATTTACATCGCTTACATCCACGTCCACGATGTGAATTCCTGAAACCAAGCCCGAGGTTGAGACATGCAGCATAATTCCGTTGCGACGGTCGGGACGAGGACCGTGATTGGTCACCGCGATATTGCGAATTGTCCAGTAGCTAATTTCGCTAAGAAGGATGGTGCTATCGTCACCGTTTCCCTGCACGACGGGTTTTGCTCCGTTTCCCCACGAGCTGAGAATAATCGGCGATTCGGAGCTCCCACTTCCCTTCGGCCGGATGCTACCTGTCCACATCTCCCCGGCCCGCAGAAGAATTTGATCGCCTGGGTTGAACCGACGTCCGTTGATGTTCGCCAAAGAGCGCCAAGCCAAGCTCGGACTGCGACCGCTCTTGGAGTCGTCTCCAGTGACCGCGTCCACGTAGTATTGTTGTTGGCTCAATCCTCGCAGAACCGAACAGGAACAAACTAAGAGTATTGCGAATTTGGCAGTAAATTGTTGCAGGCTGAGAGGATGTCGATTCATCGTTTGCCTCCCCCGTAAACTATTCCGGTTAAGTCAACGATATTGATTGTGACCACTTTCCCGTCTATCGACGGACATATCCTACAAGAACTAGTTTATGCCTGCCAGTTGCATGAAGTTAATAATACCCAACTGAATTGCAAGTGCATCGCCGCTCAGCAATCATCGGCACAAGCTATTATGTTCGCATCGGTATAATCCGCTAAAGCACTGATGTACAATCCGATGCGGTGTGGGCATCGTTTTTCTTTCTCCAGCAAACATTGCCAAAATGAAATGGCCCCAAACAGGCTTTTAGATAAATATCAACTCGAATTATTTATCAATCCATAGCGGCCTACCTCCAACTCGGCCAAAGGTGGTCGGCGCGGAGTCATTCATCAGTGGTTCTCCTGAGTCTGCGTTAGCGAATGGAACATTCTTTCTTAACTGCGTAGCGGAGTCCGATGTATGTCACTACCTCTTCGCAAAAACCTCGCGAAAGAAACTCGGCTTTTTTCCAGGGAAGGCACTTGGATGGTCTGTGGATGTAATTCATTAAATTTCTTCCATGAACCACTTGGAGCCACCAACCTTCCCCTTTCATATGAGAGACCTCTGCCATGCGAGATGCATGGCTATGCTTAATACACATAGCTGTGATCGGGTTAATGTTCTCTTCTATCAGGCTTATAAACGCATTGCTGCTGCGGTACGTTTTGTACAGCCCATGATCATCCAGTTGCAGTCCTCGATCAAAATTCAACCATTTGCGTCCGCCTAATCGAATGCTCTCTCGTACAGCCTGAAGATATTTTGTGGCAATTGCGTCATCATTGTCCAGGCGAGTTGTGAGAATATACGGCGTTCTACCATTGACTCTGTGGATCTCCCTCTGAACTTCTATTTCGTCGAAATGAGAAAGAAATCTGATCTCGAATGGGCGCCTTCCTTGCAACGTCGCCAGTCGCTGCAAGATTGATAATGGCGTTTCGATATCCACAAAGATTATCCAGGAAAAGTCTTGGTTCGTCTGATTTGCCACCGAAGGAAAACAGACCGCCTCAAAAATGTCCATCCGATGCTGAAGCCATTCCTTGTCAGGAGCAGGGAGCTTCGCGAACGTCTGCACGTTAAATCGCGTGAGAAGGATATGTCGGATTGATGCCGCGCCCTCCGCCATACTCGCAGATTATCAATTCTTGCTTGAAAGGGGAACGCTTCTTTGGATTCAAACTGTACTTAGCCTGAGCGGTTTTAGTTACCTCAAGACGGCTCATCTTGTAGACAAGTAACTTATCCCTTGAATACCCTATATCCTTGGGCGCGGCACATCAGGTGCATTCGAACAAAATCCCGGAACATCACATTCTCGTGCCAATGAATCTTGCACGTAGGGTTGGGGATGGTATTCCTGTTATCAGCATAATAACGACTGTCTATAATCGAGTAAGCTGTCTTGCAAGATGTATTCAATCAGTACGGTCGCTCGATTTTAGGAACCACGAGCACATTCTAGAGTCAAATGTAATGCTAGCCTCGCTTGCGCGTCGTGAAAACGATTGGGGAATTACTCCGGCTTTTCTGGGGCTTAAGCTGTCACAAGGTGAATACGTATGTTTTCTTTCAGATGACAACGGATATCTCCCTCATCATTTCAATAGGCTATTGGATGAGCTTGAAAGCAATCCACTAATTGGATTTTCTTACTCATCTTGTCTTTACGACAATCGTCGCATATTGGCGGCACCCATCCCGGCACGTAAGCATATCGACCTCGGGCAGCCGCTATTTAGACGTAGACTATTCGACGAATATCTGGGTGGAACGCTTCCATTCAGCGAAAGAGCCTGGGACTGGCGAATGATTGAGCACTTTATCAACAACGGTGTTCCTTTCAGCCATATTAACGATGCGACTTTCGTCTTTCGACTCGCCAACTACCCACACCTATGGCCTAAGTAGCTATTTCGATATTGAACGATACTAACACTTGCAAATTTCGATTGACCTCTTGAAATTGCGATTCAAATGATCTCGTTCCAGAACCAGTGCTGGAATTGGTGCCTGCGAGGCTATGGCGTTGCTGTGTCGTGGTGCCTGCGTGCTTTCGCGGAGCGTTTTCGCAATCTGCCGAGAATCAAGGCCGACTCTGCCTCCTCCAGGCAGATCAGAAATCCGCACCTCCAATTCGCGAACATAACCGTGCATCTGCTGCAGCGCCTCGCCCGAAAATTGCCGACGAAGCTCAAGCAACTCCTGAAAGCGCTCGCGTTCGCCCGCAATATCCTTCAGTGTGTAACGCGTGAGCGGCGCCAGAATGCCCATCGCTTCGAGAATTCGCAAGATATCTTACCGTCGGGCTGTGCGTCCCGGTATCCGAATGCCCTGGAAGTCGAAGAGGCTCAGCCCTTCGGTCTCCGAACCGGACAAACTATCAGTAACCTAGAAATTCGGATTCTCCGCCCAATTTGGCGCCGTACGGGCCAAGGTCACGGGTGAGCTGCCGGAAGACGTGGCGAATGTCTTCGTGCATGTCATGCGCGATGTGGGTAGCCGTTGCATCTGCTCCCACTAGGCTTATCCCTTTGGGCTCCGCCGTTGCAGAACGTGGTGCCAAAGGTGACTGACCGTGAGGCGGAAGCGGGACAGAGCATAGTGATTTCTCCGCACGCCGAACTAGCGGATATGCTCACCTACAACAGACTTCAATTACTCGCCGATCTCAGGAACAGGGGCATGCATGCGTCGCCACAACTTGATCTTTACTTCTTGCAGCTTGGGCTACATGTGCTTGCGAACCGTCTGCCTAAGCACCAGAAACCATCCATTCTCTGTCTTCCCGTAGATATGCGTGAAGCTGAGGAAGTTGAAGGTCTCTGGCTTACTTGACCGGCGCGCTTTCGGTTCTTGGAGCTTGCCAGTCCTCAATCATACAGATCTTTCCACTGCTACTCCTTGCCGGTTCCGTGCTAGCGCACGGGATTCACTCAGCGTCGCGGTAGGGATACGGCTTACGCCGTACCCCCGCACAGATCCGGACGGGCGGATTTCCCGCATCCGGCTCTTGCCTCAGGTGGTGACGCGCAGACGGCGCGAAGGATAAGGGTGGTAGATATGGGCCGGAGGCAGCCAGCGTTGGATGAGCCGTTGCATTCGTTCCCACTGAACGCGTCCCTTTTGGCTCCGCCGTCGAAGAACGTGGTGCCAGAGGCGACTGACCGTGAGGCGGAAGTGGGCCAAAGCATACCGATTTCCCGGCACTCCGAAGTACCGGATATGCCCGCCCACAACGGACTTCAACCACTCCCCGACTTCCGGAACAGGGTCATGCATACGTCGCCGCAACTCGGTCTTCACCTCTTGCAGCTTGGCCTGCATGCGCTTGCGAACCGTCTGCCGAAGCACTATGAACCGTCCCTTCTTCGTCTTCCCGCAGATGTGCGTGAAGCCGAGGAAGTTGAAAGTCTCCGGTTTCCCCAGACCAGCGCGGTTTCGGTTCTTGGCCGCATGGCGTCCGAACTCGATCAGCCGCGTCTTCTCCGGGTGCAGCTCCAGTTGGAACTTCTGCATTCGTTGCTTCAGCTCCGCCCAGAACCGTTCGGCTTCATCTTTGAACTCGAATCCAACCACGATGTCATCGGCGTATCGCACCACGATTACATCGCCGTGCGCTCGCTTCTTACGCCATGCTTGTACCCAGAGATCGAAGACGTAGTGGAGGTAGAGATTCGCCAACAACGGCGATGCACTTCCGCCCTGCGGCGAGCCTGCTTCCACTTGCGTTCGCTTGCCCTCTTCCAGCACGCCCGCGTTCAGCCATTTCTGGATGAGACGCACCACGCGTCGGTCCGCTATCCGGTGCTGGAGGAATTGGACCAGCCAGGCGTGCGACAGCCGGTCGAAAAAGCTGCGCACGTCCAAGTCCAGCACCCAGTTCACACGTCTCCCGTCGAGTCCACACCACAGAGCATCCAGCGCTTGATGCTGGCTGCGTCCGGGCCGGAACCCGTAAGAGAAGCCGAGGAAATCCGTCTCGTAGATGTGATTGAGTACTTCCACCGCCGCACGTTGAACGAGCTTGTCCTCAAGCGCCGTGACGCCGAGCGGTCGCTGCCGCCCGTCCGCCTTCGGGATGTACACTCTACGAACCGGTTTCGCCCGGTATGCTCCGCGCTTCAGCCTATGGGAGAGGTTCTGGAGATTTGCCTCAAGAGCCTCGCCGTAGTGCCGCCACGTCTCACCGTCCACACCCGCCGCAGCCTGCCTCTTCAACTGGAAGTAGGCGAACCGGAGAGTGTCGATCCGGTAGATGTAGTGCATCAGAGCAGTGAACTTCACATCCTTGTTCGATTTTGCTGTCTGTGGTATCTGCGCCAGTTCACTTGGCGCGTCTACCCGGCCCTGAGTCCGGAACGCGTTTTGCTGGCCCAGATTCCCCTTGGCCAGACCCCTTCCCTCCATCTCCTCCGCCGCCGGTTGCCCAGCTTTCCACCCCAGCGACGAAGACCTGTCGCCGGGGACCCCGGCCTTGTTCGGAGACTTCCCCGGTACTATGGGTCTGTCCGACTTCCCGTGTTCGTTCATCATCGGCTCCAGTTCTTGAACTTTCCGATGCGCCCCAAGAGCACTGGCCGCTCTCGGGGGAACCCGGGGTCTCCCAACTTCCGTGCAAGATGTGTCCTCACGTGCCAGGGTCATAGACCGCGCAGGACTCCGTTGAAGCTTGCGAAAGCGCTTCGCAGGATGTTGCCTTCCGCGTCGTGTCAACGCGTCGGCGTCCTGAAGTTCGGGGTATTTCGCGGCTCGATAACCTGGCCCGTGGTTCCTCCTGTCTACGCTTCGTGTCTGACCTTGCGGTCATGCCCGCAAGACTCGGAGCCGGTGTGGCTGGCTAGGCCCTCACCGTACGGCTCTTTCATCCGCTACATCATGCCGGCTTGATGCGGTCTACATCATGTCCTCCAGTCTGGTTGCTACTGCGTTTGAAGAGCACGATGCTTGCGCATCGGGTTGGCGCTACGACACGTCA
>NZ_JBEKYX010000152.1:0-7429 GCF_049510455.1 Occallatibacter sp.
GTTGCTTTCCGGTGTAATCCCAAAGCTGCTCGTCAGTTTGCTCATCGGTGGCAAACCTCGCAGCTGGTGAGATCGTGCGGAGTGCGAATCTTGTACTGCTTCACCAGGAAGTGGCCAAGCGCATCCTGGCTGTCGAATTTCTGATAGTCCAATACGGCGGGAATCATCGCGACCGGCGCATCTGTCGCCATACCCTTATCGGCAGCGGTCTGCATCAGAGCCATCTGCGGGCCGGAGTCCTTCGGATCCTTCGTCACGCAATCCACAGACTGTGCGGTGGGCGCATCATTCTTCCCGTCCTTGACTGCGCACCAGACCGGATGGTCAGAAGACGGCTTTTCCCAGGCCATGTTGTAGATCTGGCTCGTTGGGCGGATGTTCTTGGCCGGATTGCGATGGCAGTCGAGGCACCACTCCATCTGGAGGGTATTCTGCGCATACATCAGCGGCATCTGGTCGACGCGGCCATGACAGGTGGCGAATTTCATGATTGAAGTAGGCGAAGTCAGGCAGATCATGCACGCGGATCCAATTAATGGACCTGTCCGTTGCCCAGCTCTGGCGAACCGGCTCAAGCAACTGCGCGTTGGTCCAGATCTGCGCATGACAGTTCATGCAGGTCTTGGTGGGCGGAATGCCGGCGTAGCTGGACTTCTCGACTGTCGTGTGACAGTACTGGCACTGAAGGCCGAGGCCCTGCACGTGGTGCTTATGGCTGAACGGCACGGGCTGTTCCGCGCGCTGCCCCTGCCGCGTGACCCAGGGTGAACGCTGCAGTTGATCGAGCGTAACTCCCAGGGCGATCACGATCAACCCCGTCAACACAAGGCTCATGCGAGCGAGTGCATTGGAGTTGCGGTCAAATATCTGCGCCATGAATGCTTTCCCTTGGTCTTACCTGAGCTTGTTATGTGGCGGAGAACGCTCGTTGAAACGCGCGAACACACACCCTATGTGCTTGCCTTCAAACTGTGTCGCTTCTATAAGGAGGGGTCAAAGTCCAGCTGACGTAGGTAACCCCGAAAAATTACTATAGCAGCCGTCCCCTGTCCGGGTTGCCCATCATCCCTGTTTTCGGCAAAAAAATTGATCCCGTATCTCATGATGTAATCCGCAGAAAGAACTAGGGTTCCAAATTGGTTTTGTGAGCCGGCACTTCGTTCCTTGCAATATGCGCTTCTGTCTCAGGAATTGGGATATTTTAGAGGGCTCGGGCGGCGAATTGCTGCCGGAGCTGCATCCATGCGTGAACGGCCGTAATTTATAGCGCTGAAATTTGACAGATGCTCTTATGATGGAATCACACATGCGCCATCGCGTGCGACTCCTGACAGCCTGCCTGATATTGGCGAGCGGATTTCTATCCGCTGGCGCGAGCGGGTTTGCGCCTACCGGAGTTGGGAGCAAGCCGAAGCCGGTGCCGCCGCAGGAGACGGGTTTTCTGAACAGGCGCATCGAATTTCATGGCGCCACCTATCATTTTCAAATTTATCTGCCGGAGGAGTTTCGGCGGGACGACAAGAAGCCCTGGCCGATGATTCTGTTTCTGCATGGACGCGGCGAGCGCGGCGCGGAGGGAATGTGGCAGACGCAGATCGGGCTGCCGATGGCGCTGCGCGACCACCCGGAGCGCTGGCCGTTTGTGATTGTGCTGCCGCAGTGTCCCTACCCGAACTTCTGGACCGATCCGGATATGCTGACGCTGGCGATGGCTGAACTGGATCGGGAGCAGGAGGAATTTCGTACGGATGCGGATCGAACCTATCTAACCGGGCTGTCGATGGGCGGCTACGGAGCGTGGGAACTGGCAAAACTGTACCCCAAGCGATGGGCGGCGATTGCGATTGCTTCGGGAGGCATCTTTTGGAGCTACGCGCCGGAACGCTGGCTGGAGGCCGCGACGCTGCCGAATGATTATGTGCGCGCGGTGGGCCACACGCCCGTTTGGCTCTTTCATGGCAGCGATGACCCGGTGGTGCCTCCGAAAGAGAGCGAGATGATGTACGCGGCGATCAAGGCCGATGGCGGAAATGTGCGGCTGTGGGTGTACCAGGGGCTGCAGCATGATTCCTGGTCACGGGCTTTTAACGAACCGGAACTGCCGCACTGGCTGCTGACGCACCGGCTGAACCCGCCCGACCCGAACCAGGCAAACCAGACTGCTCAGCCATTTGCCGAGCGGGTGGTGATTCCGATGCATCCGGTTGCGGTGAGGCTGACAATCGCGGCTCTCGATTTGATTGCGGGCGACTATCACGACGCCGCGGGACATCCGGCTGCGACGATTTTTCGGCAAGGAGATCAACTGTTCGAGAGAGACCCGCACGGCCAGGTAACGGCGCTTGAGGCCGAATCGCCCGCATCTTTCTTCTATCCGCTGGGCGGCTATTGGACACGGCTGCTTGTGGAGCGCGATACGACAGGGCACGTGACGGGGCTGATCTTCCGCGACGACCGGCATGAGGAACGCTGGGAACGGAAACGCGTAACGGTGGCGAAAAAGGACGTTTCGTTCAAGCAGTAGCCCAGTTGCCGGAACCGCAGGCCGATTTTTTGCGTATTTCATAATTGCGCAGAGGAGGCGGGTGCAATGTATTGCAGTGGATGCGGTGTTGGACTGGCTCCCGGACAGACGTTTTGCCCACAGTGCGGGCGGCCGGTGGTGATGGTGGCAGCGACGGCTGGGATTCCCGGCTATGAGTTGCAGCTTCACAACTATTCCGGCCAGGTTCGCGCGCTGAGCATTGTGTGGTTTATCTATGCCGCGCTTGGGCTGGCGCTGGGAACGATGGGACTGGCCTTTGCCAATGCGGCGATTTCTCACCATTGGAACTGGTGGATGCATGGCAATGACTGGCCGCTGGGGCATAACTGGTTTCCGCTGGTGTGGCTGCGCTTTGCATGGGTGATTCTGCTCTTCCGCGCCGCTCTTGCATTTGCGGCAGGATGGGGCTTGAGGGAGCATGCGCCGTGGGGCCGCATAGTGGCGATTATTGCGGCTGTCATCAACCTCATACACTTCCCGTTCGGCACGGCAGTTGCCATCTGGACGATGGTGATGCTGCTGGGATACCGGAATTCGACGCTGTATGAGCAGCTGTAAGGACGAGTGACAAAGGACGAATGACGAGCCAGAACCGGAATTTCTGAAATCAGCCGTGCTTCTTCGTCCCTCGTCCTTCGTCATTCGTCCCTGCCTTACAATCAAGGCATGAGTTTTCCCGCAAATCGCATGCGCCGGCTGCGCCGCACGGAGAGCCTGCGGGCGCTGGTGCGCGAGATGGCGCTCGATCCCGGCGATCTGATCTATCCTCTCTTTCTTTGTCCCGGTGAGGGCGTGCGGAAGGCTGTCGGCTCGATGCCGGGTGTCTTCAATCTCTCTGTAGATGAAGCGATGAAGGAAGCCGAAGAGGCTGCCGCGCTGGGCGTAGGCGGGCTGCTGCTCTTCGGCCTGCCGGAATCCAAGGACGAGCAGGGCACAGGCGCGTGGGATGCGAACGGAATTGTCCAAACGGGACTGCGGGCGCTGAAAAGCTCCGGCGCGGCAAAGAAGCTGGTGCTGATCGCCGATGTCTGCCTGTGCGAATACACCAGCCACGGGCATTGCGGGCTGATTCATGAGACTGGCGCGGGCTGGGAAGTGGACAACGATCCCTCCGTGCAACTGCTTGCGAAGACCGCGGCCAGCCTGGCTGAAGCGGGCGCGGACATTGTGGCTCCAAGCGACATGATGGATGGGCGTGTGTCGGCGATCCGCGCGGCGCTGGATGCGAGCGGGCAGACACAGACTCCGATTCTGAGCTATGCGTCGAAGTTTGCTTCGGCGTTTTACGGGCCATTCCGCGAGGCGGCGGATTCGGCTCCGCAGTTCGGCGACCGCCGAAGCTACCAGATGGATGGAGCCAACGTGCGCGAGGCGATGCGCGAGATTGAGCTGGACCTGGCGGAAGGCGCGGACATGATTTTGATGAAGCCCGCTATGCCGTATCTCGACGTGGTGCGCGCGGCGCGCGAGCGCTTCGACGTGCCGATAGGCGCTTACCAGGTCTCCGGCGAATACTCCATGCTGCATGCGGCATTTGAGAAGGGCTGGCTGGAGCGCGACCGCACGATGCTGGAGTCGTTGCTCGGCATCAAGCGCGCCGGGGCGGACTTTATCGTGACGTACTTTGCCAAGGACGCGGCAAAACTTCTTTCACCAAACTGAGAAATCCTTACGAAAAAACTATTGGGCTGACATGCACAGGTATGGTCTTCTTAGGGGAATCCATGCTGCAATCCTTTGCGCGCTATTTTGAATTTGAAAAACTTGGCACCAACTGGCGGACGGAGATTCTGGCCGGAGTAACGACCTTCGTTACGATGGCCTACATTGTCCTGGTGAATCCGGCAATCCTTGCCGATGCCGGGGTTCCGCTACCCGCAGTTACTGCGGCGACGTGCCTTTCGGCGGCCTTCGGATCGATTCTGATGGGTGTTGTAGCCCGTTATCCGCTTGCGCTGGCGCCGGGCATGGGATTGAATGCGTACTTTGCCTACACGGTGTGCATCAAGATGCACGTGCCGTGGCAGACGGCGCTGGGCGCGGTGTTCATTTCAGGCGTGGTGTTTCTGCTGCTCACCGGTGTGGGCATCCGGCAGATGATTCTGCGGGCCATTCCGCATGAGTTGTATGCCGCGGTGGCCGGCGGGATCGGGCTGTTCATTGCGTTCATTGGCTTTCAGCGGGCGGGACTGGTGGTGCGCGACCCGGCGACGCTGGTGGGGTTGGGAAATATCCGCAGCCCGACGGCGTATCTCTCACTGCTCGGACTGGTGGTGATGACGGCTCTGGAAGTAAAGAAGGTGCGCGGATCGATCCTGATTGGCGTGCTGACGATTACCGGCCTGGCATGGGCCATGGGCACTGTACACTGGACACCAACGCCAGGCGGCATGGCGGCTTTGACCCAGACGGCGTTCAAGCTGGATATTCGCGGGGCGCTGAACAAAGGGCTGTTGGAGATCATCTTCGTCTTCTTCTTTGTGGATCTCTTTGACAACCTGGGCACGCTGGTGGCTGTGACCAAGCGCGCCGGACTGCTTGCGCCGGATCACACGATTCCGCGGCTGAACCGGATTCTCTTTGCCGATGCAACGGCGACGGTTGTGGGCTCGTTGACAGGCACCTCGACTGTGACGAGCTATGTGGAATCGACGGCGGGCGTGGCGGCAGGCGGCAGAAGCGGCGTCACGGCGATTGTGACCGGGCTTCTGTTTCTGGGCGCGATCGGATTTGCGCCCTTCATCGGGATTGTTCCGACGGCGGCAACAGCACCGGCGCTGATCCTGGTCGGCTCACTGATGGCAGCCACGATTACGGAGATTCCATGGGCTGATCCTCTGGTGGCGGTTCCGGCCTTCCTGACACTGGTGACGATTCCGCTGACCTATTCGATTGCCAACGGACTGGGCTTCGGCATCATTGCCTGGGCGTTGCTGCATCTGCTGACGGGCAGAATTCGCCGGCAGGACTGGCTGC
This sequence comes from Occallatibacter sp., assembly GCF_049510455.1. Taxonomy (GTDB): domain Bacteria; phylum Acidobacteriota; class Terriglobia; order Terriglobales; family Acidobacteriaceae; genus Telmatobacter. Next base: position 5,522 of record NZ_JBEKYX010000152.1, read on the forward strand.
TGTACATTCTGGCGGCACTGTTCCTGGCGCGGTTTATCTATATGGGGAACGGCTGAGAGCCAGAAGCTGTCTCATCCATACTTCTGTGCCGTAAATGCCTCCAGTGCGAACCGCTCTGAAGGGTTGCTGCGCGATGTGCACGCGCACATCGCGCGGCACAAAAGAGATACCGGAAAAGCCCGGCATCCAGTTACTATGAGCAGAAGGCCGAACCCAGGAAGGCGACAATGGAGTTGGAAAACCAGGCTGGCGGCAGATTTGGCGCTGCAAAACTCGCAATGGCCGCAATTTGCGCACTGTTAGCGGCCTTTGGCCTTGCGGGATGCCAGACTGTACAGGGATTTACAGCAACGGCACTGGTGCGAGTGATTGACGCCTCCTATATTGCTCCTCCGGCAAATGTGTATGTAGAGAATCAACTCTTCGCGGGCAACATTGCGCAGGGATATATTTCGAACTATGGCACAGTGACGCCTTCCGCAGCCACAGTCGTAAAGGTATCGCCGGTTACGGGAACAACTCCGACAGCCTCTGCCGCGGCTACGCTGAATGCGGGCACGCAGCATACGGTCTTTATTACGGATAACGGGCAATCTTCCACGCAGTACGTGCTGACGGTGCTTGAAGACCAGGACACGGCAGCGGCGATCGGGCATTCGGCATTCCGCTTCCTGAACCAGGCGCCGCGCACCGGAGGTGTAGACATATACATGGTGCCGAGCGGAAGCACCATTGCGGATGCAGTGCCGCTTGTGACAAACCTGGCTGTTGGCGCATCCACGGCGTACATCAGCTTCAGCTCGCAGACGGTGACAATGGTGATCACGCCTACCGGCACGATAACTCCGAGTTACACCTCCGCAGCACTGGCTTTGACTGGCGGCGAAGTGCGTACGGTGGTGATTGTGGATAGCCAGTTGACGACGAACCCGCCGGTGCAGGCCCTTATCGCCGACGACGTGAACTAGGATGCGGTCTTCCTGCCATCGCTTTGCACTGATTTTTCTGTGCGCGCTTGCCTGCGCGGTTGCGGGAGCGCAGGGCTACAAAATCATCCATACCTATCCTCACGATCCGCACGCCTTTACGCAGGGACTGCTCTTTTTAGACGGACACCTGTATGAGAGCACTGGGGAGTACGGGGAATCGTCCCTGCGGATGGTGGATCTGGAGACCGGGCGCATTCTGCAGGAGCAGCCGGTGGCGAAGGAGTATTTTGCCGAGGGACTGGCGGCGTGGAATAGTACGCTGGTGCAGCTGACCTGGACGAGCCATGTTGCTTTCGTTTACGACAGATTCAGCTTCCGGCAATTGCGAACGATGAGTTATCCGTGGGAGGGCTGGGGCTTAACAAATGATGGCAAGGAGCTGATTCTGAGCGACGGCACCCCGGAGCTGCACTTCCTAGATCCCGCCACATTCCATGAGCTGCGGCACGTGACGGTGAAAGATCACGGTAAGCCGATCACATATCTGAATGAATTGGAAATGATGCATGGCGAGATTTATGCCAATGTCTGGCATTCAGACAAGATTGCCCGGATTTCTCCGCGGACAGGAGCAGTGCTGGGCTGGATCGATCTGACCGGCCTGCTGCCTGCCAATCTGCGATCCTCGCCAGAAGCAGTGCTGAACGGAATTGCCTACGATGCGGCCCACGACCGGCTGTTTGTGACGGGGAAGCTCTGGCCGCGGTTATATGAGATTCGCCTGATTAAAGCATCTCTCCCGAAGGTATAAAGTTTGGACGCCCCAGCCTGGCCGCGTATTTGTTTTTGCGGCCAGACTGGGATCGCTCCACAGCAAGAGGAGAACTGCTCTTTTCCCTCGTCCCTAGTCCTTCGTCATTACCAAAGTCCACCACCCTTTCGTAACCCCACCTCCTCCAGAAACTTTGCATGCAATTAA
>NZ_JBEKYX010000153.1:0-7754 GCF_049510455.1 Occallatibacter sp.
CGACCGTACTTCTCGAACATACTCTGACTCGCAAGACTCCGCTGCCTCATCGCGCACTCCTCATAACTATGTGATTAAGCAATCAGGCTGTGGACGCAGAACTTGTGCAGAGTCTCCTTAGAACCAGGAAAAGATCCCCAACCTCCCATTTGACCCTGCCCAAGCGTCTAACTATAAACTTCAGGCAGGGATAATTCATGCTTTCTCGTCCGTCTTCGCTCTCCGCTGCGCTCGCCTTCGCTCTCTCGCTCATTGCCGTTCCCGTTGTCTTGCACGCGCAATCGTCCAGCTCTCAGCAAAGCTCCTCTTCCTCAGGGCCCCCAGTCCAGCGAGAGAAGGCTCCTTCAATCGTCGATCCCGCCGGCCCCACCGTCTCGCTCATCAGCTCTGAGCCGGTCTTCATCATGGCCTCCGCGCTCAATGCCTGCGGTTACGACGAAGGCCTCGACGAAAGCTCTCCCGTCCGCAAGAAGGTCCGCGACGAGATCAACGGCGCGCTGGCCATCAGCGAAGACGCCCGCAAAAAACGCGACGCCGCCTGCCTCTACATCGCCCAGCACCGCATGACCGGCTCGGAGCGCGACATCTCGCAATACATCTCGCTGGCGCTTTATCTCAGCCCGCCGCCCGACCTTGAAACCACCGTCGAGCTCACCGAGATGCCGCCAGACGCCACGCAGGTCGCGGAATTCGCCCCGCTCCTCAAGGACTTCTCCGCCGCCGTCGATCTGCACGGAATCTGGCTCACTCTGCGCCGCTCCTACGATGACGAAATCAACACCATCCACGATCCGCTCTCGCAGATGATCGTCGGCACCAACCTCTATCTCAAAATGCCGGCCTCTGTCTACGATGGCCGCCGCTTCGTTGTCGTCATGGAGCCCATGCTCTCGCCGCGCACCGTCAACGCGCGCATCTACGGCCCCGATTATGTGGTGGTCACCTCGGCCGTCAACGGCAAGATCCGCATGAACGATGTCCGCCACACCTATCTGCATTACATGATCGATCCCCTGCTCTACTCGCGCGCCAACGCCATCGACCGCTCCCAGCCGGTCCTCAAGACCATCCGTGACGCTCCGCTCGAATTCCGCTACCGCTCCGACACCGTCGCGCTCACCGTCGAGTGCCTCATCAAAGCCATCGAAGCCCGCACCATGGAAACCGGCGTTCCCGACTTCAAAATCCCCGCAGGCGTCGATCGCTCCGACCTTCCAAAGTATGAAGGCGAGCGCCATCAGGTCGAGGCCAGACAGGAAGCCGTGCGCCTGGCCAGCGTGCATCATGACACCGCCCAGGGCTTCGTGCTCACGCAGTATTTTTACGATTCGCTCATCCAGTTCGAGAAAGACCCCGCCGGCCTGCGTGACACCATCGGCGAAATGGTCTACTCCATGGATGTAGACCAGCAGGTGAGCCGCGCCAAGCGCATCCAGTTCGACACCGAAGCGGACGCCGACGTGCTCAGCCGCCCCAAGCCACGCAAGCTCGAAGGCCTGGACCTCGCCGAAGCCAAACTCCAGACCGGCGATCCCGCCAGCGCCGCCAAGTTGGCACGCCCCTTCCTCACCGATAGCAATGCCGACAGCCTCCAGGCCGCAGCCGACTCCGCCCGCGCCAACTTCGTCCTCGCGCGCGTCGCCCTCATCAACAAAAATCCCGAAGAAGCCGCAGGCCGCTTCAAGACAACGATTGATGCCAGCAAAGACCCGCGCCTGCTCGCCTGGTCCCACATCTACCTCGGCCGCATGCTCGATCTCTCCTGCCAGCGCGACGAAGCCGTAGCCGAGTACAAGGAAGCCTTGGAAACCCGCGACGGCCAGCAGGACACACGCCTCGCCGCCGAACGCGGCGTCAAAACCGCCTACGCGCCAGTCCAGGGCCACACCTGCCAGGACGACGACGCAGACGACGCAGACCCCAAAGCCGACCCAAAAGCCCCAGCCGCTCCAAAACCGCCAGCGCCAAAACCACAGTAGTGGACTAACCATTCTTGGTTTAGCAATACAGTACGGGTGCCCCTGGTCTCGCTTTTGAGACCAGGGATACCAAAAATTTCAACCCTCCGGTCTTTTCCCTCCAGCCAATCAGAACATTCCTCACCTCTCCGCGAACTTCGGTCGCAATAAACCAAACCCCCACCCCAAAACGTCAAAGAATGTAAACTGACTTTCGCTGGGGGATCGGCGATGGAAGCACCTGTGAGCGAACTGGAAGCCGCGCTGGGACATGCATTTGCCCGGCCTGAGCTCTTGGTGCGCGCGCTCACCCATCGCTCCCTCGCTCACGGCAAAACCAGCGCCAACGGCGCCGCCGAAGCCCCATCCGGCGACAACGAACGCCTCGAATTCCTCGGGGACGCCGTCCTCGGCCTCGTCGTCGCGGAAGCCCTTTTCCTCCTACACCCTGAGTGGACCGAAGGCGAGCTCACCCGCATGCGCGCCCAGCTCGTCAGCCGCCAGAACATGGCCCTGGTCGCCGGCGCAATCGACCTCGGCCGCCACCTCCTCCTCAGCAAAGGCGAAGACCGCAGCGGCCTTCGCCGCAAAACCACCGTGCTCTCAAATGCGATGGAAGCCGTTCTCGGCGCGCTCTTTCTCGACGGCGGCCCCAGCGGCAATCTCGCCCCCGTCCGCGCCTTCGTCCGCCGGCACGTCCTCGGAGAAGCCGCCGATCAGCTCGCCCGCGAAATGCGCTCCGGCGACGCACTCGGCAACTACAAATCCGCCCTGCAGGAGCATCTTCAGTCCACGCACTCCGGCACACCCGTCTACCGCGTCAAAAACGAGTCCGGCCCCGACCACCGCAAGCGCTTTCTCGTCGAAGTCCGCCTGAAGCCTCAAGCATCCGAAAACGGCAACGCGAGCCCCGAGCCGCCAGGCCCCGGTAAGCCGCTCGCCCGCGGCCTCGGCACCACCAAAAAGCACGCCGAGCAGGACGCCGCCCGCCGAGCCCTCGCTCACCTCACCGGCACAAAAACCAGCCCATATCTGGAAACCCGGTCACTCGACACTCCGCCCCTCAACACATCCGAGGAGGCAGCCGCCGAATGAGCGCGCCAGCTTCCATCCGGACTCAGTCTCCGCCGCCCCAAACGCATCGCCTTCGCCTGCCCACCCCAGCTGAAGCCCTCGCCTCGCTGCTCCGCACTCTCGTCGTCGCGCTCTTTCTGATTACCTTCCTTATCCAGCCCTACCTCATCCCATCGGAAAGCATGGAGCGCACCCTCCTCATCGGTGATTTCCTGCTCGCCAACAGGCAGATCCTCGCCCCATCCGACGCGCTCTCGCACACCCTCCTTCCCTATCGCGAAGTCCAGCGCGGCGACATCGTAGTCTTTCACCATCCCCGCCCGCCATTGCTCATCAAGCGCGTCGCCGGCATCCCCGGAGACCACATTCGCGTCGACAACGGTCATCTCTCCGTCAACGGCGTTCGCATCCCCGAGCCCTACGCCGCCTTCGAACCCACCGCCTACAATCCCGCCCGCGACGTCTTCCCCGGAACCGTCTACTCCGATCCCAACGTCAGCCCCGACTGGTGGCACAAGCTGCCCAGCCTCGTACAAAATGGTGAGCTCGTCGTCCCGCCCGGCCAGTACTTCGTCCTCGGCGACAACCGCAATCACAGTGAAGACTCGCGCTTCTGGGGCCTTGTCCCACGCGATGCCATCGTCGCCCGCCCCATGCTCATTTACTTCTCCGTTCGCCGTCCCTCATCCACAGATGTCGAGCAAGCCCCGGATGATAAACTCGGACACGATAGAGAACTTACCGCAAAGCTAACCGGATTCGCCCGCTGGGAGCGCATCTTTCGCGTCGTCCGATAGAAATTACCGTCAGAAAAGCCTTGCAGACTTGAATAGAGATTACGAACCTGCTTGAAATAGTTTTGTAACAGGGCACGACTTCAGTCGTGCCGAAAGTAGCCGAAAAACGATGGGGCTTTAGCCCCTGAGGGAATTGCACTCAAGCCAGAGCCACGAATGACGAAAACAAGCGCCGCCGAAACCGTCCCCGCAGCCGAGCTGAAAACCGGAGAAACCTTCTTCGAGGCCATTGCCAGCTACGCGGCGGTCTTCGTAGTCGGCCTTTTCATCTTCAATTTCATCGGTCAGAACTTCGTCATACCCTCCGGCTCCATGGAGAACACTCTTCTTGTCGGCGATCATCTCTTCGTTGACCGCGTCACCCTCTCGCCCGGCCACAATTGGTTCCCGCTCATCCATTACCGTGAGCCCCAGCGTGGCGACATCATCGTCTTCCTCAAACCCGTCCCAGACGATGAGCCCGGCTACGACACGCCGCAGTATCTTCACCTCGTCAAGCGCCTCGTCGGCGTCCCCGGCGACCACATCCACCTGCACAACGGCGTCGTCTACATCAACGGCGTCCCGCAGCCGTTTCCCAAAACCTACCTCGATACGCCGCCGCTGGACATGAGTGACCAGCAGTTTCTCGACGAGTTCCCCACCTATCCCGTAGTCCCGTCACCTGGTAATTACAAAACCGAGCAGTGGGCCACCGAGATCAACTCCCACATCGTCAACGGCGATCTCGTCGTCCCTCCCGGCAAGTACTTCATGATGGGCGATCACCGCCACGACTCCGCCGACTCCCGCTTCTGGGGCTTCGTCCCGCGTGAAAACATCGTAGGCCGCCCAGTCTTCAACTACTGGTCCTTCCAGACCCCGGACGGCGCGCTCGAACAGCCCGGCATCGCATCCAAAATCTCATGGATCGGCCACGTCGTCCTGCACTTCTTCACCGGCACGCGCTGGTCCCGCACCTTCAAAGTCATGCGATAGAATCTGGCATATTTTCAAAAGGTGTCATCCTGAGCGAACGGGGCCCCGAGCGTTTTTCAGCTCGGGGGTGGTGAGTCGAAGGACCTGCTTTTGCTTTCAGCAATTACGATTACAAACAATGACCTCCGCGCCCAAGCCAGACATCGAGCCAGCCACTAAATCCTGGCTCCGGCGGCACATTCGCCTGACCCTCGGCCTGAGCATTGTCATTCCCATCCTGCTGCTCATCTTCGTTCCGCCATACATCGGCATCACCCGTTATAAAAGCCACATCACCCAACTCGTCTCTGCCTCGCTCGGCCGCCCCGTTCGCCTTTCTTCCGTCGAGCTCCGCATGCTTCCCCGCCCCGGCTTCGTCCTCACCGATCTCGACGTCGATGAAGACCCCGCCTTTGGCGCAGAGCCAGTCCTGCACGCCGATACCGTCGTCGCCTCCGTCCGCCTCTTCTCCCTCTGGCGCGGCCGCCTCGCTCTCGATCGCATCAGCGTCGACCAGGCCAGCCTCAACCTCGTCCGTAACCCGGATGGCCGCTGGAACGCCGACTCGCTCTTCCGCACCGCCGCACCCGCCCCAGACACAGCAGTCACGGCTACCCGCCGCCCATTGCCGTACATGGAGGCCACCAACTCCCGCATCAACGTCAAATTCGGCATAGAGAAGATTCCCTTCTCGCTTACCAACACAGACGCCTCGCTCTGGCGTGAAGACGACGGCTGGCACATCCGCCTCCGCGGCCAGCCCGCCCGCACCGACATTCCCACCGACCAGGCCGACACCGGCATCGTTCGCCTGGAAGCCACCATGCGCCCGGCCTCCCAGCTCAGCCACATGCCGCTCCACGTTGAAATGGACTGGCGCAAAGCCCAGCTCGGCCAGCTCTCGCTCCTCATCCTCGGGTCAGACGAGGACTGGCGCGGCGACCTCACCGGCGAGCTCCACGCGGACGGCTCCGTAAACGCCCTCACCATCTCCACCCGCCTCCGCGCCACCGGCGTCCACCGCGCCGAGTTTGAGCCCGTCAACGCGCTCGACTTCGACGCCAACTGCAGCTTTCTCTATCACTTCTCCGCCCGTTTTTTTGAAAAAATCGAGTGCAACTCACCCGTCGGCGACGGCCGCGTCCACCTCACCGGCAGTATGCCCGCCTCGCCCGCCGGCCCGCAGCTCGCACTGGAACTGGACAAAATTCCCGCCCAGGCCCCGCTCGACCTGCTCCACACCCTCCGTGGCAACTTCAATCAGAGCCTCTCCGCACAGGGCTCCTTCAGCGGCAAAATGACCTACGCAACGGGTGCGGCTGATCCGCCACAAACACCGGATGCACAAACGCCGGGTGCCCCATCCATGACGCGGCTTCATCGCGCCATGGGTGGGAAAGCCCCATCACCATCCCTTCAGGGCAGCTTCACCGGCCAAAACCTCCGCCTCACCGGCCAGGGACTCGACAACCCAATCTCGATCGCGAGCCTCGTCCTCTCGCCCGCGCCGCCCCAACCCAATCAGCCGCCGTCGCTCACAGCCGCCATCGCCGTGCCCACAGGAGCGCCCGCGCCGCTCGCCATCACCGCGCAGTTAAACCATCGTGGCTTCGACCTCGCCATTCGCGGAGCCTCATCCCTGCCGGCTCTGCGCGATTTGGCCCGCGCCACAGGCATTGCTCAGGATGGCGCATTGACCCAAGTCACAAGCTCCGCCAACGCCCCCATCTCGCTCGATCTGCGCGTCTCCGGACCCTGGTTTACTTCCACCTCGTTCGCCGCGGCTACGCCCAATCCCGATGAAGGCGCCAAAACTCTCTCCGGCTCCGTCGCCCTCCGCAATGCCGCCTGGAAGCCCGATTTTCTCGCCTCGCCCGTCGATCTCGGCTCCGCCACGCTGCGCTTTGAAAACGGCCTCGCCATCTGGGATGGCGTCACCTTCGCCTACGGCCCCCCAGCCAACCGCATTCGCGGAACCGCCACCCTGGCCATGCCGCTTCCATGCTCCTCCGGCGAGCTCTGCGCACCGCATTTCACCGTCCGCTTCACCGCGCTCGACCTCGCCACGCTGCAGCAGGCATTGCTCGGCGCACACGAACCGGGAACCATCATCTCCTCGTTCATCGATCGCTTCCGCCCCGCCACACAACCTGCAGGTGGAATCGCACGGCATCAAATTCACCAGTTTGGATGCGCGCATCTTCGGCGGCCAGATCCGCGGCACAGCCTCTCTCGCGATTCCAGCAACCCAGCCCGCCATGCCCATTTACACGCTCGACGCCTCCTTCACCGGCATCAATCCCACGCCTCTCAGCAAAGTCCTGGGAGAAAAATGGGCCGGCGGCCCCATCAGCGGTTCCGGCACTCTGAAACTCTCCGGCTTCACCCCCGCCGACCTGGCCTCCAGCGCTCTGGGAGCCCTGAACTTCGACTGGCGCAACGGGCGCATCACCCGGCAACCGGATCAAGCCGCAGACTCTTCGTCCCAGACTGAGTTCACACGCTGGACCGGCACAGCAAAGATCGATAAATCCGCCATCACCCTCGGCGAAAACAAGCTCCAGCAGAGCGGCGGCAAACCCACCAAAGCCGAAGGCTCCCTAACCTTCGCCCAGCAACCAAAGCTAACCCTAATCACCGCCCCCACTAACCCACAACCCTAGTGGCGTCATCCTTCTTGGAGGGAGCATGGGTCTTCAGGCATGAATAAAGCCGCATGGTTAAAGTGTGGCTTTAGCCACGGGCCTTTCCCGTGAATGAGAAGGACCTCATCTGTTTTTCGTCAGTCCCACCACTCCCGCCAGCCCGCTAAAATAAACCCATGCCCTCTTCCATCTCCTCCCCCATCACCCTCCACTGCCAGGGAATCCTCTTCGACATGGACGGGATCCTCATCTCGTCCCTCGGCTCCGTCGAGCGGAGCTGGACCAAGTGGTCCAACATGCGCGGCCTCGACCCCGCCTACGTC
>NZ_JBEKYX010000154.1:0-6914 GCF_049510455.1 Occallatibacter sp.
TGCCGGTGATCCCGGCCAAGTTGACCGCTGCGGAGTCGAAGCAGATTAGGGCGATGGCTGTGGAGGCATTCCGCGCATGCGATCTGGCAGGGCTGGCGCGTGTGGATTTTTTGATGGAGCCCGATGGGAAGCGGCGGATTTACCTGAATGAGGTGAATACGCTGCCGGGGTTCACGCAGATCAGCATGTATCCCAAGCTATGGGAAGCGACGGGCCTGAAGTATCGCGACCTGATTACGCGGCTGATTGAGCTGGCGGTGGAGCGGCAGAAGGACAAAGAGCGGAATTCGTACAGCAGAGAGTGATATATCTTTCAGGTATGAAGCGATACATTCCAGTGCAGATGGGCTTAGCTGCATGCGTACTCCTGCTTGGCTGCCTGCGCGCTGCCGGACAGGTTGAAGGACAAACTACCGGTGTAAAGCAGGAACCTGGCAAGGATGACGATCCGGCTGCCATTCTGGAGATTGGCGCGGCAATGAACTGGAATCTCAGCGGCGGCGCCGCAACGTTTGCGCCGAATCTTGCAGCGGAGATTACGCCGATTGAGAACTGGCTGGAGATTGAGGCGGGCGTGTCGCCCTTTTATACGCACAAATCGACGGAGTGGGATACCGATCTGCTCTTCAAAAAGCCGTGGACGCTGTCGCGGAAGGCGGAGTTCATGGCAGGCATCGGTCCTGAATGGATACATCTCAGCCAAAATGGCAAATCAAGTAATTCCATAGCCGCGGAGCTGGCGGGTGACTTTATGTTCTGGCCGTCCGGCAAGCACCGCTTTGGCTGGTATCTTGAGCCGGCTTATGACTACAGCTTTGCGGGCGGGCACCAGCAATCGGTCGGCATGAGCGCCGGTTTGCTTATCGGCATCCGGTGAGGGAACCGATGGCGGCATTCCGGTGTCTAAACTAGAAGCGGGATGCTTTTTGTCCCTTAGTCCCGATAGTCCCCTTAGTCCCTGCTTTTCATAGGAGATCTTCATGACCCTGCTCGATGCGCCGAAATACGACGAGGCGAAGGCGCGGCGGAATCAAACGATTCTCTGGTCCGGCGTGGTGTCGTTTTTCCTGCTGGTGATTGTGTATTGGTTTGTTGCGGCGCGTCCGGTGGACTGGCCGTGGAACTGGCAGAATCATCTCTTCGGCCGGTCGGCGGCGAATCGTTTTCTGGATGCCGTGGAGAAGAACGATCTGGAAACCGCGTATGGCATCTGGATGCATGACAAGAACTGGAAGCAGCATCTGGACAAGCACAAAACCTATCCGTTTCCTCGCTTCCAGGGAGACTGGAGCTCGACGAGCCCGGACAATGAGTACGGCGTGATTCAGTCACATCGGATTGCAGCGGCGCGGATGTATGGGAACCAGCTGCTGATGGCGATTCTGATTAATGGGCGCAAGAGCAAGGCGCTGAGCCTGGACTGGGACCCGCATGATGGCACGCTGAGCTTTGCGCCGCCGGATATAGAGATCAATCCGGAATCGTATAAGTGAATCAGCTGTTAGCTATCAACTAACCTGGCTTTGGTGGGTCACTGTCAGGCTATCGGCGTACCTCGCTTAGATAAGTAGTTCGCGCATATTAAGCCCGAATTCGTGCTCTAAAAATTCAACAGTCTTGGGCTGTCCATCTAGCGAAGCTTGTACAAGCTGTGTTGTGTAGAGTTTGGATTTAGGTTGCCACTTTGGTTTTTCGCGCGGAACGGTCGCAAGCCACTGCACTAAGCACACATATTCTGATCGTTCCGGGTTATTGCAGTTCTCTGCCATGTTTTTGCACTGAAGCGGCAAATTCAACAATGGCCGTCCTTTGATCTTTACATCCCGAATAGGCACGGCTTTGGACAGAATGCGACCGACTCCTACGAAGCCTCGGCCTTGCAAATATGCAGCAAAAATATCTCCTTCATGAAATCTCAGCATGGCGTTACGCCAATGCACACCTTGGCCAGCCGAGATGAATCCAAACTGGACGTAATCGTCCCAGTCCCGATGTGGGCCTTCGCCGATGTTGTAATAGTAGAGGCCATTTTGGAAATCAAACCCCGGTAATTCGCGGTGCATTTTATCGTTTGGCCTGAATTTATCTGCGAAATGCCCGGTTGCTATATTTGTTGTCCATTTGCCGAGCTTCCATAGCAAAGTCTTTTCTACGAGTTGAGCTTCTGTTTTTGAAAGATTACGTGCAATGACCCTTTTGATTACAGACAAGCCTTCTTTTTGAATGGCCCTGATCCGCTTTACTTTGTCGGTGTCGGAAGTTTCCTTCTCGTGGGCATCTTTCCGCGCCCCTCTGCCCTCGCCGTAATAGAACTCTTCGTAATTTCGTGGATCAATCAACACGTGACGTAATAATCGTTCACTTACGAGGCTCCTTTGCGAAGCAATCACTGCAATTCAGCGAGAGTTTTTTCCAGGCTTGCCGCGTCTTCCACATTCAGCGCTTTTTGATCCGGCGCAATCTGTTTCATCAAGCCAGTAAGAACTTTGCCGGGGCCTGCTTCCACAAATGTGCTTGCGCCGGCGGCGACGAGAGCGTTTACGCAATCGACCCAGCGGACTGCTCCTGTCACCTGCTGGATGAGAGCGTGGCGGGCTTCCTCGGCTGTGGTGACCAGCTTGCCGGTCACATTTGAGGCGACGGGAAATGCCGGATTTGAAAGCGCGATGCCGGCAAGCACGCGGGCCACTTCCTCCTGCGCGGGCTGCATGAGTACGCAGTGAAATGGAGCGCTGACCGGGAGCATCACGGCGCGGCGCGCGCCTTTGGCCTTCGCGATCTCAGAGGCTTTTTCAACGGCTGTCTTTGTGCCGGAGATGACGGTCTGAGAGGGCGAGTTGAGATTGGCGGCGGCTACAGGCTCGCCTGTTTCGGCTGCGGCTTCCGCGCAGGCTTCCGCTACCAGAGCGGGGTCCAGCATGAGAATGGCGGCCATAGCCCCAATACCTGCGGGGACTGCCTGCTGCATGGCGCGGCCGCGGGCCTTGACGGCGCGGACAGCATCGGCGAAGGAAAGCGTGCCGGCGGCAACGTGTGCGGACCATTCGCCCAGTGAATGGCCGGCGGCGAGAGCGGGCTGGATGCCGTGCTCAATCAGTACGCGCCAGGCAGCGACTGAAACGGTAAGAATCGCGGGCTGCGTGTTTTCCGTCAGGCGCAGGTCTTCTTCCGGGCCGTTAAAACAGAGCCTTGAAATGGGGAGGCTGAGAGCCTCGTCTGCTTCAGCAAATGTGGCGGCTGCCACGGGGAAGCGGTCTGCCAGTTCGCGGCCCATGCCAACGGTTTGCGAGCCTTGTCCGGGGAAGAGAAACGCCATTTTTGCGCGGATATGCATCTTAGAGAATTGTATTGGCTGGAACCGACTCCTGGGCGAATGGGGCCGTTTAGAAGTAAAACTCTTAATTCAACTATTGAGACCAAGGGCTATATCCGGAGAGAAGACAAAAAATTGAACGCTAAATACTTCACTCCCATGAGGTTTTCTTCCGGTATGCGCCGGTTTTTGCAAATAGCTCTTTGCGCAACTTCCCTGATGATGGCGCGCAGCGTGGCCGGCCAGCTTCCGGATGCTCCACAGCCTGCTCCACAACAGGAAATGATCCAGCGGACGCCGGCACCGGGCGGCGGCGACTCGGATCAGAAGCCGCTCTTTACCGTAATACCGGATTTGGGCACTGCGTCCATCGACGATCAATTACCCCCACAGACAGTTTCAGAAAAGATGATGGTTCCGACGCGAAACACGCTCAGCGTGCTGGCGGTGGTGAAGCCGGCATTTGCCGCGGGCTTCAAAGAGGTAACAAATCGAGATCCGCAGCTCGGAAAAGGCCCCGATGGCTTTGGCCGTTACTACTGGCGCACGGCGCTGGATGAGGTATCGGAGAACTATCTGGTGGATGGCGTGTTTCCGGCGGTGACGCATCAGGACTCGCGGTATTATGCGATGACAGAGGGCGGGTTCTGGCGCCGGACAGGATATGCGCTCAGCCGCGCCTTCGTGATACGGAACGACGCTGGCAATGAGGTCTTCAACACCTCGGAGATATTGGGCGCGGCGTCGGCGGCGGGGTTGGCGAACCTGTATTATCCGGGCCCGCAGACTGGACCATCCGTCACAGCGCAGCGGTTTGGCCTGGATATTGGCTTTGATGCGCTCACGTATGCGGCCAAGGAGTTCTGGCCGGACGTGAATCGGAAGGTGTTCCGGGGCAAACTGCAAACAGGTAGATAGAGATGTAGGGATCTGAGACGGCTCAGTTCCAGCGCAAGCGATTGTTGTGTGAGTCTTCCCGCGATCCGGCGAGTCTTAATAAGATAAAAAGAAAGCGATCCCGGACCAAAGCGAGGGCTTGTTGATTGAAGTATAAAAAAAGCTTTTATTTTGTTTTCATTCATCTCAGTCAAAAAATTGCATTTGCCGGCTTGCTGTTGAGTGCGAGCGGACTCACGGCGCAGGAATTGGCGGCACTGCCGGATGCGCCGGACGCGGTTCAGCAGCAGGACACGCAACAGCCGACGCCGAGCGATGCCCCACCGAAGCAGACGAAACGGATTTTGGGCATCGTTCCGAACTTTCGGGCGGTGAGTACGGATGAGAAGCTGCCGCCGCAGACGGTGAAAGACAAGTTCATGGATGCGACCAAGGACTCCTTCGATTACTCGTCGCTTGTGATTCCGGCGCTGATTGCAGGCTATGACCAGGCGCGGAATTCGACGCCGGAGTTTGGGCAGGGAGCTGCCGGGTATGGGCGCTATTTCTGGCACTCGGCTGTGGACCAGACATCCGAGAACTACATGGTGGAGTTTGTGATGCCGTCACTCACGAAACAGGACTCGCGATATTACACGCTCGGGCGGGGTGGGTTCTGGCGGCGAACCGGATATGCGCTGAGCCGCGCGGTGATCACGCGCGACGACAACGCCAGAGAGGTCTTTAATACGTCGGAGGTGGTGGGCGCAGGAGCGGCGGCTGGACTATCAAACCTTTACTATCCGAGCCGGGAACGGACCTTCAGCAACACGGCTCAGCAGTGGGGACTGGATGTGGGGATTGATGCGTTTACCTTCGCGCTGAAGGAGTTCTGGCCGGACGTGAACCAGAAGCTGTTTCATGGCAAGCAGTAAAGAACCGGAACAGTGGATTCGGGAAAAGGGAACTATAAAAAGCTTCGACTAGCCATACAGGAATCGCAAATAGAAACATATCGCGAGCGCAAAATCTAAACTTATGCAGCACGGATCGCGTCTTTTCTCCAGGGCCTTTTATGTGCTTAGGGCGCGCCCCTAAGCACATAAAAGGCCCTACGAGGATATACCGGCGCGTTATGATGAAAAAATCCATATGAATGCCACCTCAACCGCAACTTCAACAACTGCCATCGCGCCTGCGAAAAGCCATTATGTCCTTCTGGACGGCCTCCGCGGCGTGGCCTCTCTCATGGTTGTCATCTTCCACACCCTTGAGGCATACGCCGGTGGCAACCCGATCAAACAGATCATCAACCACGGCTATCTGGCGGTAGACTTCTTCTTCCTGCTCTCCGGCTTCGTAATCGCCTATGCGTACGACGACCGCTGGAGCCGCATGACACAGTGGGAGTTTTATAAGCGGCGTCTCATACGGCTTCAACCCATGGTCATCATGGGCAGCTTGATCGGCGCGGCGCTCTTCTATTTTCAGCAAGGTCCTGTGTTTCCACTCGTGGCCACGACCCCCGTGTGGAAGATGCTGCTGGTCATGCTGTTGGGCTGCACGCTTCTGCCATTGCCAGTATCCCTGGACATTCGCGGCTGGCAGGAGATGCATCCGCTCGACGGCCCAGCCTGGTCGCTGTTCTTCGAATACATCGGGAACATTCTTTATGCGGTTGGTTTTCGCAAGATGTCCAATCGTGTCTTGACCGTCTTCGTGTTGCTCGCAGCAGGTTTCCTCGTGCAGCTCGCCGTCTTTGGACCCCGCGGCGACATGATTGGCGGTTGGGCTCTTGATGCCACGCAACTTCACATTGGCTTCGCCCGCCTGTTGTTCCCGTTTTTCGCGGGCATTCTCCTCATGCGGCTCGGAAAGCGGATTCAAATCAAGGGAGCCTTCGCCATCTGCAGCCTCCTGCTGATTGTGGCACTCTCATTGCCACGATTCGGCGGCACACAACACCATTGGATGAACGGCCTCTACGAAGCGCTTTGCATCATCGTCCTCTTTCCGATCATCGTTGCCATCGGCGCAGGCGAGAAGCGCGCGGATGGCCTTTCGATCCGGATAGCCCGCTTCTTTGGAGATTTGTCCTACCCCCTTTACATCACGCACTATCCGTTGATCTACATCTACACGGCCTGGGTTATACAAAAGAGGATTCCTCCGGCTCAGGGAGCAATATGGGGCGCATTGTTGTTGGTCGTAGCTGTCTCCATCGCCTACGCGTGCCTGAAGCTCTATGATGAGCCCGTTCGCCGCTGGCTCAGCCGCAGGTTTCTGACAAGAGCCGCCTGAGCGAAATACGAACGGATTGCTTCAGAATGCGTTATCGATGAAACCAGGAATTGGCGGGTGCCTCATGCAAGCCCTTCTGCCGGGCCTGCATGAGGCAATCAGCCCGGCCAGACAATCCGGCAAGCTGGGAATCGCATCCGCCTGCTGGAGATCTTATGAAGTTCATGCGACGTTTGAACATGCTGGCGATCACGATGCAGGCGAAGGCGACGTAATCCTTTGAGCGTAGTGTAGAGCCGTTCGTAATCGCGCACGAGTCCGCGGAAGCGAGCGGCCTATCTTGGTGCAAACTTCATAGCAGCCTCTAGGAACTTGTTGAAAAAGGCAGCTCTCCGCAACGGGGTTGTGCGTAGATTCGTCTACTGATTATGCGTGGAACTGAGCAGGTTCAGGATGGGATGTTCAGCTATGTTTCTTTGGAGCA
>NZ_JBEKYX010000155.1:0-6769 GCF_049510455.1 Occallatibacter sp.
CATTACCAAAGTCCACCACCCTTTCGTAACCCCACCTCCTTCAGAAACTTTGCATGCAATTAACCCCATTTATGCTTTACTCAGAATTAGCAGAAGAAAAAGCCACGGCCCGAATCCCAAAAGGATTCGGGCCGTGGCTCTTTCAAAGCACCCCCGAAATTTTTTTTTCGGGGGTGTCCCCTCAAAAGTAACCACTCATGATAATCAATTAGTAAACACTGTAAATCATCGGTAAATTACACAAACACAATCACATAGCGGCATAATTCCCCACTCTTCTAAAAACAGCCTTGCAGGGGAAACAAAAAGCGAAAGTTGTTCCGGCAAATCCTCAGACGCCGCAGCCCCAGGCCGCAACATCAGAGCATCTCTCCCCAAGGTATAAAGTTCGGAGATACAGGCTCAGTTTGAATTGTTTTGTAACAGGGCACGACTTGAGTCGTGCCGAAAATCCGGCTGATAAAGTCTTTGGGCTTTAGCCCCTGCGGGATGTTTTTCAAACTGAGCCATTACCAATTCGGGTGCCCCACCCTCACCGCGTATCGCCGCGTATTTGCTTTTGCGGCCAGGCTGGGGCCGCTCTACAGCAAGTGGAGAAATGCTCTAGTCCTTAAACGGAAACAAGCCTGCCCGAGTTCGGACAGGCCTGTTATTTCTGCAAAATCCGGAAGGGAAGTGCTTCTTCCCATCGTCCCTGCTTCTATTTCACGCTTCTGAGTTTATTCAGCAGATCCTGCGGATGCACAGGCTTGGCTAGAATCTCGAAGTCATATCCCTGCGCTCGCGCCTTTTCCAGCAGATCGGCTGTCGCCGCTTGTCCGGAGAAGAGCAGAATTTTAATGCCAGGTAACAGCTCGCGAATCTTGATCGCGGCGTCAATGCCGTTCAGGTCCGCCATGATTACATCCGAAATCAGCATCTCCGGCTTGAATTCCGGCGCCAGCTCCAAGGCCTTTTCGCCGGTATACACCGCGCGCGCCTCAAAGCCGCTCTGGTTCAGAATCATTGCCAGCGTATCGGCGATCACACGTTCGTCATCGGCGACAAGAACTTTGGGTTTGGGGGATGCTTCGGGCATAGTCTCCTGTATTTCGGGGCGATTTCCCATCTACTCCAAAAGCAATCAAACGCAATCGAAACCATGGCGTATGCACTGCTTTGACAAACCCGTGCAGCGAATGAGACGTTTAACCCAATGATACGCTGATTCCAGGGAACGCAAAGCAAAGGTTCGGCAACACAAACTCACAATCAGTCAAACGTAATCCATCCGGGGCGTCTCCCTCGTGATGGCAAATTTATTCGTCTGCAACTCTGTCATTTTACACTTGCACCATCGTTTGCAGTTGAATTTTCATCCTGAATGCTGACACCCCACTCCGGCCCTCCCGAGGGCTCTACTATCGGAGATTCGCCTATGACCTCAGCCACTACCTCCGCGTTCACCCAGGCTCCGCCCGGCGAAGCGATCATTCGTGCGGAACAAATAGAGAAATATTATTCCCAGCCCAGCGAAAATCGCATCCAGGTCATCTCGGCCACTGACCTTGAGATCGTTCCCGGCGAAATTCTCGCCCTGCTCGGCCCCTCCGGCTCGGGCAAATCCACCATGCTTCGCATGCTCACAGGCCTCTCGCGTCCTTCCGCTGGACAGGTCTATTGGCATGGAAAGCCAATCTCTGACGCCCAGATTAACGTCTCCATCGTTTTCCAGAGCTTTGCGCTCTTTCCCTGGCTTACCGTTCTTGAAAATGTCGAAGCTCCGCTCCAGGCCCGCGGCGTTTCGCCCAATGAGCGCCGTGAGCGCAGTCTCCGCATGCTCGATACTGTCGGACTAGACGGCTTTCAGGCCGCCTATCCCAAGGAACTCTCCGGAGGCATGCGGCAGCGCGTCGGCTTCGCCCGCGCCCTCGTCGTTGAGCCCGAAGTCCTCTTCATGGATGAGCCATTCTCCGCTCTCGATGTCCTTACCGCCGAGAACCTCCGCTCAGAACTTCTCGAGCTGTGGGCTAACAAAACCATGCCCACTAAAGCTGTTTTCATCGTTACCCACAACATTGAAGAGGCCGTCCTTCTCGCCGATCGCATCATCGTCCTTGGTCGCAATCCCGGACATATCCGCACTGATTTCCGTGTCCAGATCCCACAGCCACGAGACCGCAAGGCTGAAGCCTTCACTCAGTTGGTCGACTACATCTACAAAGTCCTTACCCGCCCCGACGTCGAGCCGACGGAAATCCCCACCCAGCCCGACGGCAAAAAAGTCCGCGACCAGCGCCAGATGCGTTACCAGATGCTGCCGCACGCACGTCCCGGCGGCGTTGCCGGCCTTCTGGAACTTGTCCTCGACAAGGGGGGACGCGACGACATCTACCGCCTCGCAGACGATCTAGCCTTCGAAATCGACGACCTGCTCCCTATCGTCGACGCTGCCCAGCTTCTCGACTTCCTCAAGGTCGAGGAAGGCGCAGCCGCCATCACTGAATCTGGAGCCGAGTTCGCCAACTCTGAAATTCTCCGTCAGAAAGAGCTCTTCCGCGAAGCAGCCACGGCCAACGTTCTGCTCCTGCGTCAGATCGTCCGTGCGCTCGAAGCCAAAAGCGATCATTCCGTGCCTGAAGACTTCTTCCTGGACATGCTTGACGAGCAATTCTCCGACGAAGAAAGCCTCCGCCAGCTTGAAACCGCCGTTACCTGGGGCCGCTACGCCGGACTTTTCGACTTTGACGCCGCGCGCCGCCGCTTCTTTCTGCCGGAAGCAGAAGAAGAGCAGGCCGAAGCTGCCGGAGGGGTCGAGTGAAGATATATCATCCCTTCGCCCGCTCGCTCGTTACCGTTCGCAGTTGGCCTTTTTTCATCGATCTCGGTGTGGCGTTCTGTGGCCTGGCGCTTTTCTTTTGTGTTCTGAATACGGCCCGATACTGGATGACCACGGCGACTCCAGTCATTCCGATCTCGCACTCCATCAGTGCGCTGCCCATGTATGCCGTCTACTCCGTGACGCGAATCGGCATCGCATACCTGCTCAGCCTTGTCTTTGCCATCGCTTACGGCTATACAGCGGTCTATAATCCGCGCATTGAAGGCTGGATGGTCGCCGTCCTCGACATCTTGCAATCGATCCCCGTTCTCAGCTTCCTTCCGCCCATCGTTCTTGCCATGGTCAGCCTCATCCCCGGCCGTCAACTGGGCATTGAGTTAGCCGTCATCTTTCTCATTTTCACCGGACAGGTCTGGAACCTCGCCTTCAGCTTCTACTCCTCGCTCAAAACCATCCCCCAAGAGATGATCGAGGCCTCGCGCATCTACCGCTATTCGCCCTGGCAGCGCTTTTGGCAGCTTGAGATGCCCTTCGCGGCTATCGGCCTGGTGTGGAATTCGATTGTTTCCGTCGCCGGCGGATGGTTCGCTCTCATGCTCTGCGAAATGTTCACCATGGGCGACCGCAACTTCCAACTCCCCGGCCTTGGCAGTTACATGCAGTCTGCGGCAGAGTCCAACGACATCACCGGCCTCTTCAGCGGCATTGGTGTAATTGTCCTCATCGTCGTCGCAACCGATCAGCTTGTCTGGCGTCCTCTCATCGCCTGGAGTGACAAGTTCAAATTTGAGCAGGTCGAGTCTGCTGATCGTGCCACCTCACCCATCCTTGAGCTACTGCGCCGCTCGCGGCTCTCGTTGTTGCCGGGGCAACTTTGGATGCGAATTGAAGAACCCGTCTATCGCCGTCTCGCGCGCACCCGCGCCTGCCAGGTTGTCGAGCCCATCGATAACGACAGCGATAAGCGCAAAGGATCTGTTTTTTTCTGGGCTTTCGTGGTCGCTATCGTCATCGCAGGCGCATGGGCCGTCATGCAGGCGCTCGTAATGCTGCGCTCGGTTACCTGGGCAGACCTCCGCGGTCTGCTCGCAGGTGCCCTGGCCACTTTTATGCGCGTCAACGCGTCGCTGCTGATATCCGCTCTCTGGACCATTCCCGCAGGTGTTGCAATCGGGTTCAACCAGCGGCTTGCTCGCATTGTGCAGCCCTTCGCGCAGGTTCTGGCCTCCGTGCCTGCCTCAGCTTTTTACCCGGTGCTGCTCCTGGGACTATTAAAGATTGGCGGAGGGCTCGGCATCAGTTCGATTGCACTGATGCTTCTCGGCACGCAGTGGTACATCCTCTTCAACGTCATCGCCGGAGCCATGTCCATTCCTTCTGATCTCAAAGAGGTCACGCGGCTCTATGGCTTCACGCGCTACCAGCGCTGGACGCGCCTCATCCTACCCGGCATCTTTCCCTATCTCATTACAGGCATGGTTACGGCCTCCGGAGGCGCGTGGAACGCCTCCGTCATGGTGGAATATGCGCATGTTAAAACCGGCATCATCCAGACCGTAGGCCTGGGGGCAGAGATCAGCTCCGCTACAGACGCGGGCAAGTTTCCCATTATTCTCCTTGCCACCATCCTCATCTCGCTCCTGGTCGTTACCATGAACCGGCTTATATGGCGCCGTCTCTATCGGCTGGCCGAAACCCGTTACAAGCTGGAAGGCTGAACTCCGCTAGCGGCTTGATTTGCCCTTGTAGTCGAAGAAGAGGTCAGGGAACTCCTTCTTCAGCGCATCAATCTTTGGCCGGTCGCAGACCAGGATGTATGGATTGTCAGGATTGTGCAGTGCATAGTCCTGGTGATAGGACTCCGCATCGTAAAAGCCCTTCAACGGCGTCACCTGCGTCACAATCGATTTCGGAAAAATATGCGCCGCATCGAGTTGTGCAATGTACGCCGTGCTGATCTTCTTCTGCTCGTCCGACAGATAGAAAATCACGGAACGGTAAGAGCTTCCTACGTCCGGTCCCTGGCGGTTCAGCTGCGTGGGGTCATGCGCCACCGAGAAGAAAATCTGCAGTAGCTTTCCATACGTAATCTTCGAGGGGTCGTAGATGACTTTGACCGACTCGGCGTGACCAGTCATCTCCGTGCCCACCTGCTGATAGGTCGCCGTATCCGCTGAGCCGCCTGAATAGCCGGCCGTGGTCGCGGTTACCCCTTTGACCCGCTCGAAGACCGACTGAATTCCCCAGAAGCACCCTCCGGCGAAAACAGCCTCCACTTTTCCGGGCGCGGCGGCAAGCGGCACGTCCTGTTGCGGGGCTGGAACTCCCAGGCGGGTTTGCGCTGGCGTGCAGCCTGCCAGGGCAAGAAGAACGGCCATTGAAAAGGCCCATCGGGCGGAAAGAGAACGAATCATGAAAACCTCCAGGCACTGCATCTTATATACGCTCCATCAATCATAGAAGCTGCGCGAGACTGTCCTTTTAGTCCCTCAGTCCTATGTCCCTTAATCCCTGCCCTCTGATTTATTCTGAAATCAGAGGGCTTCATTTATGATTCGCGTCGGTTTAGTCGGCTTCGGTCTTGCTGGCCGTGTCTTCCACGCTCCGCTGCTCTCCTCTGTCGATGGCTTCGAACTGGTTTCTGTCGTCGAACGCACCACCCATGAGGCCGAAACCCGCTATCCGGGAATTCAAACGGTTCGAAGTTTCGACGAATTAATCGCGGATCGGTTACATAATCTTATTGTTGTTGCCACGCCTGGCAGCACGCACTTCGACTTTGCGCGCCGCGCTCTTGAATGCGGCAAGCATGTCGTGGTCGATAAACCGATGGCGCTTCACTCGACGGAGATTGCCCAGATTGCTGCCCTTGCTGCAACGCGCGGATGTCTGGCCGTGCCGTTTCAAAGCCGCCGCTGGGACTCTGACTTCCTGACGCTTTCTCAAGTGATGCAGGAAGGTTCGCTGGGACGCATTGTCAGCCTTGAGTCCCGCATGGATCGCTGGAGTCCCGGACGCACTCGCAAACCGTGGAAGAACATTCCCGAAGAAGGAGGCATTCTTCTCGATCTCGGCACGCACCTTGTCGATCAGGCTCTTGTGCTCTTCGGCAAACCACTCGGCGTTTCGGCTGAAGTTGACCGCGAGCGGGACGGCGATGGTTCAAATGACGCCTTCACTATTCGGCTTCGCTATGCCGGTCACCGCGTGACACTCGGCTCCAATGTGCTTTCGTCCATTCCCGGTTTTCGCTATAGTTTGCGCGGCACAAAAGGGAGCTTTCGCAAACACGGCATCGATCCTCAGGAAGCGGCGCTTGGGAAGATCACTCACATCGCGAGCCCTACCTGGGGGCAGGAGCCGATGCACGACTGGGGCGTCAGGCATATCGATCTTGACGGCGGCATCGATACTGAGAGTGTTGAATCCATTCCCGGAGACTATCGCCAGTTCTATATTCGGCTCCGCGAGGCTATCCTTCATGGAGCGCCACCGCCGGCTATGGCGACTGAAGCGTGGCGCACTGCTCGCGTGCTTGAGTGGGCTGTGCAAAGTTCCGCTGAACGGCGTGAGATTGAATGCGACTTCTCTAAAGAGCCTATGCTGTGAATGAATCGTGGAACGCCGCAGTTTCGCGATTCTATGAGCTACCTTGTGCAGTCTCCTTCTGTAAGTTATTTGATTTATAGACTTTACGGAGGGTCTCACAGTTCCTGTGATAAGCAGCATGACTGCGAAACTGTGAGAATGTGTCCTCATTTTCTGTAAGGTTTTTGTTTTCAATCGCTTTTGACTCCTATCCTGCTCACAGATTCACAGAGGATGTGCGGGTTCTTTGAAGCACTGCGGAACAAGTTGAGCTGGGGCGAGCGGTAGGAATTCCGGGGACTTATCCTGTGCAAGGCTGATTCCGAAGTAATGTTTTTTGTATGGGTTGCGGGGATATCC
>NZ_JBEKYX010000156.1:0-6650 GCF_049510455.1 Occallatibacter sp.
ACGCATTTTCGAGTCACGCTTTCGGCTACGCCCCGTCGTGCGTCCGCAAGAGACGTCCGCGACGAAGCTATCCTTGCCGCGCTCTCCACGAGTCTGGAGGCTGGACTTTCAACCTCTGAGATCGCCAGGCAAATCAAACTTTCTCCGCGCGCGTCCCGAACACGTCTCGCAGCACTCGTGGAGCGGGGGTTGATCGCAGAGATTGGAAGCGGGCCACAAGACCCACACCGCAGGTACTATCTGGTCTCAGAAACTTCATGAGCCTCGAGGTCTAGGGAAGCTTTGACCTGGAGACTAAGAAAAGCCAATCCGAACCCCTCAATTTGTGGGCGACTCAGGCTAGACCGTATGCCGCTCCTAATCAATGAGTTAGAGGCTACATAAAGAAGCTAAGCTGCGATATGACGCCGTGGGTCCAGTACACTTCCGACCGTTACGATCTGGAAGGGGGTGTGCATCACTGAACAAAGCCGTCTCTGGCCAACATTCTGAAATCAACAATTTAGACGTGGACTGGTTTCGAATCGCCGAATTTCAGAACCTGGCTACGAGTGTTATGCCGCCGACTAAGAGCAATCCTCCGATGATCCGCCCCGCGTTCAACGGATGAGGTTGCATTCTGAACCAGCCAAAATGGTCAATGAGCAGCGAGGTGATCAACGCAGCTGTGACCGTGAATCCCACAAACGGGCCGGCTCCGACCTTGTTGACCAATGTGAGACCGGCGTACACCTGCACTGCGCCAACCAATCCGCCAACGACAGCCCACCATGGCATCGCAGCCAATTCTCTTTGCGTCGGCAACGGACTGGGATGGATCAACGACGCCCCTGCGAAGAAGAAGGTAATCAGGGCAAACGAGATGGCCGATGCCAGCCATGGATTCACGACATACTTGTTGAGTTGACCATTCATGGCGGCACCGCAACTCTGCAGCGCGCCTCCAAGGATGATGAAGGGGAGAATCCATCCGGCATTCATATTGCGCTCCTTGTGTATCTAGCGTTGTCCAAGCAGCAATTGCATCAGGATCGCTCCGCCGAGCGCGGCAAAGAGCGCCACTGGCATTGCGACTGCCCCGACTTTCAGAAACTTCCAGAAGCTCACATCGAGCTTTTCTCGTTCTGCGTCTCCTCCAGAATCTTTGCGAAGTGCCAGTAGCCAGAGAATCGTTGCCAGCGATCCGGTGACGGACAGATTTGGGCCGAGGTCTACGCCAATCAAAACCACATTCGCCATTAGTCCCTTCGTGTGGGCGGCTTGTATGGTGCCGCCCGCTATCAGTCCCAGGGGCAGGTTGTTCACGATGTTGTTTGCTATGCCCACGGCGAAACCGACAATCATTGCGCCTGTGCTCTGGCCGAGACTTGATGCCCAGGCAAGCCACTGTTGTGTCAGGTTCAAGGCACCCTGGCTCTCGACAGCATCAACCATGACAAACAAGCCTGCGACCAGCAGCAGTGTTGCCCAGCTAATCTCGCGAGCGAGCTTGATGGGATTGCTTCTCGACTTGACGGAGATGATGCCTGTTATCACCAGCGCCGCGAGGCAGGTTGGCAGTCCCAGGTCTTTCTTCATGGCGGAAGCCGTCAGGAGGACGGCAATCATCAAGGCGAGGCCCACGAGTACCAGTTTTCCATTGCCGCTCAGGTTCACCTCGTCAACCTCACACTCGATGCTCTTGCAAAGCTCATCCCGGAACAGAATACGCATCACCAGGAACGTCACGATGATCGAGAGCAGTGATGGAACGCCAAAGTCAGCGAGCCAGCGGCCCAGCGGCGGCATTCCCGTATGGAACACGACCAGATTCGCGGGGTTTGAGATAGGCAACACAAAGCTCGCGGCGTTTGCGATCAGCGCACATACGAACAGGTACGGAAGGGGTGAGACGTTTGCCTTACGGACAGCCGCCAGAATGGCTGGTGTCAATACGACCGCCGTCGCATCATTCGACATGAAGATGGTCACAAGCGTTCCCACCCCATAGACCAACAGGAACAGACGAGAGCAACTGCCTTGCGCCCCGCGGACCGCTACCGAGGACACCCAATCGAAGACACCTTGTTCCCGTGCCAATTCGCTCAGGAGCATCATGCCGATGAGGAACAGGTAAACATCGGTGCCCTTAGCGACGGCCTGCCCCGCTAACTTCAGCGGTACGAGCCGAAGTGAGATCAAAAGAAGCGCCCCGCCTGAGATCCACCAGACTTCGGAAATTCCGCGCGGACGCGTAAGCATCAGTGCGATGCTTACGGCGACAACAAAAGGCAGAACAACGTGCGCGATCTCTGTAGGTATCATCACCACTTCTTCCCGTTTTTGTTTGGCCCGAGTTGTGTGCCGAGCAGTCCATGCTCCGGCCAAGCCTCCAACGCATTGTCCTGATCGCGCTCCACCGACTCTCGTTCCGCACGCTGTCCGACCGCAATACGAATCTCATCGGTGGCAACTTTCCCGCGTACATCCTCGACTGAAACTGCCAAGGAATAGACGCTTTCGTGGGGAGCAGACACATTTGCCTCCCATACTTGGCTATTTCCTACTCGCTTCATAGACACGTCGCGTCCATCGAGATGAGCAGTTGCCCGCACTGCCTCGGCCTCGCCCCAGAACTTCGCTCGTACCTTTAGGTTTCCTTCTGGCGTTTCGCTCGAATTCGTCAGCAGGCGCTCATCACTCGGCGAGGTAATCATCACGACGGGCAGCTTACCCAACTCAACAAATCGCCAACTCACTATGTTGCTGTCAATGTTGGTTATGGAATAGCCAACCGGCCCCTCTTCAATTTGCCCGGTTGACCGGGTTGCCGAGTAGAGTGTCTTCCCGTCGTTGGCAATTTCATTGTAGTGAGTGTGGCCCATGTCGATGAGGCACACGCCTAAGTTGCGAACGACCTCCATCAACTCGCTGCCGCCGACCTTCAGATCGCTTGGGTAGCAGTGAAGCAAAAGAACCTTTGTCTGTCCTGCATCTGTCGCCGTTTGCAACTCCCGCTTCACCCATGCCATCTGATCCTCGCTTACGGTGAAGGATGCCGGGTGCGGCACATCGAACGCATTCATTGCGACAAACCTAACGGAGGCGACCGTGAATGCATAGTGAGTTCGTTCCGACATCGCCTCCAAAAAGTTCGCGAAGCTCTTCTCGTGAACATCGTGGTCGCCGATGATCGCGCACCACGGTACGTTGAGCCGATCGAGTTCTCCGCGCACAACGGCGTAAGCAGCGCGGCTGCCGTCGTCGGCAACATCTCCAGGTAAGAAGACGAAGCTCACCGAACTAGCAAGTGCTCGATTGACATCGTTCACAATTTCAATCAGATCGAGGTGGTTCTGCTCACCAGCCTTGGTCATGTGGAGATCGCCGAGATGAACCCAGCTAATCACGCCAGCAGCATCGGCGGGTTGGGGTTGAAACGGACGGTTCGATGCGGAATGGTTCATGCGGAAAGCTCCTGGGTAATGGCTGGGGAAGAGGGATCGCCATCAGTTTCGTGGCGCTCCGGGAGCGTCTCAGGAATCGCCGTCCATAACAGGACAAATGCAATTGCAGCGATGGTTCCCAGAGATAGAAAAGATATGCGATAGCTGAAATGCTGAATGAGTTTTCCGCCGAAAGTGGTGCTGAGAGCCGCGCCGATCCCGACCGCAGTTGCGAGACTGCCTTGGACGAGATTGAACCTGCCTGTGGAGCGGGTTCGGTCGGCAACGACGAGGATCGAGACGACGCCGAAGATCGCATTCGCAATGCCGTCTAGTATTTGGATAGCGATCAGGCTCTCCGTGTTGTGGGTCAGAGTGTAGAGCAGTGCGCGAATCGGAAGCACTCCAAAACCAACCATGAGTAATGGTTTCCGACCATGCAGATTGGCGAACCGTCCGATAGCAGGGGCGAAGCACATAATGACAACCTGCGTAACGATGATGCAGGCCGACATAAAGGGTGCCGCAGTGGCCCGCGCACCGTGCGAAAGCATCTCGCCGAGCTGCGGCAGCATGGCTGCATTCGCAAAGTGGAAGAGGAAGGCGCAGACGAGAAAGACCAGAAGAATCCGGTCTCCAAGCAGCGTTTTCATCACGGGCACTCTTGCAGGGACTTCTTTACCGTCCACTTGGATCGCCCCGCCACGCGCAAGGTCATAGTCGATGTCCTTGCTCCTGATCGCTCGGATGGCAAGTACCGTGGGTACAGTCAGCACCGCAGCCGTAATGAAGATGGCCCGATTTCCGAACAGGTGGCTCACGCCCGCAATGAGAAGCGCACAGGCCACGTTGCCGGCTGAGTTGAAGGACTGGTTTTTCCCAAACTGGCGATCAAAGAAGGTGACACCGACAATTCCCATGGTGACTGCTGCGAGTGTTGGCCCCAGAAATGGCCCTGCTCCTCCGATCAGGACTTGAGACGTGTACACCGACCAGGGAGTGGCAGTCACACTAAGCAGAACTGCTCCCGACGCGAGGACGGCTGAGGCGATAACAAGGATCAGCCTTTTCGACTTGAGTTGATCGACGATTGCACCAGCGGGAGTCTGCAACACAACCGTGATGATGCCGCCGATGGTCAACGCCATTCCGACGCGCCCCGGCTCCCATCCCGCTCCTGCCAGGTACGCTGCGAGAAACGGACCGAGGCCGGTTTGTACATCGGCAAGAAAGAAGTTCGTCGCTTCGAGGGCGTGGAGGCTCTTCCTCTTCTCAGGTGCGATGGTGGAGTTGGATTCCATAGTTCCTTCAGAAACTCGAACTTTAGGCAAATGCTTTTCCGTGCCACCGGCTAAGGACGGCAGCGGCAATCTTCATCTCGCTTCGTAGCTATCAGATGCCGTCTAGGATGCGGCCCCGGCCCGAATGGCGGAGCTGTAGGGTCCGCACATCCAGTCGGGAGCAATATCGCAGTCTGAAGGGCTCACTTGCATACGCATCGTAGTGGCTCCTCAGTTTTGAGGTGGCGGCGGAGCCATCCCGTCAGGAGGAGGCGGCGGTGGTCCCATACTATCGGGCGGCGGCGGTGGTGGTCCCATTCCGTCTGGAGGCGGGGGAGGAGGGCCACCAAAGTCAGGAGGGAGCGGAGGTGCGTCATCAGAAACGCTGCACGGAGCGGGTGCAGCGGCCTTGTTTTTGCGCCGTGATGAGGATGTAAGCGGAGGTGCTTGCGGTGCGCCAGGCGGAGGGGGGACCGCACTTTCAGCAAGTGCGCCAGGGCCAGAAGGGATTCCAGGGGGCATGTTCGCAGAGAACGTCTGGTCATTCAGCCGGATGCTCGCTGCTTCAAGAAGGGACTGCCCGTTGATCTCCGATTGCGTTCCGGTCACAGTGATCTTTTCGCCTTTGCGAACCGCAGCACCTAGCTGTCCGCCGAGGGCGGGTGTTACGTCAACAACACTGCCATTTTGAAGGTACAGACTGCGCACCTCTCCGCCTGGTCCTGGATTGAAGGCGCGGACACGCGAGGACTGAGTGACAATGGGTACTTGTGAAGTGGCCGCAGGTGCAACAGGCAGACTCTGCGGAGCATCTGCGGGTGGAGTTGGTGGTGTGGGAGGGGAAGTCTGGGCAAACGCCACGGAGGTAAGTGCGAGCCCAAGAGCGATGATTCGTAGGGAAGCTGGAATGTTCATCGGCGATACCTCTGCCCGTCATAAAGCAAATGGCGTGCCATTCATCGAAAACCACCAAAATCCTTCAATCGCAGCATCTTTGCGGCTTCGAGATACCAACAGCATCTTTACTCTGTCCGCAATCCCCTCAGCTTATGTGCGGATTGCGTACAGTCGCGTTTCGTATCACCGCCGATGTGAGCCAGTGATCCCTATAACAGGCGTCAATATCGGGCACGCTCACCGATGGCCGCCAAGTTGCTTACGATAGGGATAGATGCTCGATAGAAGCTGCATCAGAAGGATGACCAGGGAGGAGCCGAATGCCGAAGATCTTTTGGAGAAGCCTGCGTTCACGCATCCTGCTACTTGTTGTCCTGACGTTCTTCTTCCTCGCGGCAGCGGCGATCAGCCTGTTTACATTCCTTCGCAACCGCCACGCGGAGACGCTTTCCTTGACCGAGCATCATCTTGTCAGCGTGGCCTCCAATCTCGCACGGAACTATGCCGATCATCGGACCGCTGCTAACTCGCTGCTCACGATTGAGCCGGGTCCTCCACCGCCACCGCCTCCCCCCGCTGTGCCTCCACCGCCGCCACGCCCTCAACCCGATGGGCCACCGCATCCAAGACCCGATCTCCTCAAAGAGGTCACTACAGAAACATTGCAGCACGAGGATGGGATCGAAGGCGGCTTCTACGCTGCCAGAGCCGATGCCCTAATTGGATACGCCTTTCCAACTCATGAGGGACCAGGGCCAGAGAAGGGTATGCCAGACCGCGAACGGCCCACGATTGAAAATCTTGCGCGTGAAGCCGTCGCAGCAAACGCCGTCAAGACATTTCGCTTTGAAGGACCGCATGACGCCATACTCTTTGTAGCGGTTCCAATCCACGAGCAATCCAGTGGAACTCAGGCCACCGCGACTACGGATGAGATCACTGGAGCGGCATGGCTTATGGAACGTCTTCCTGGAATAGAAGGCGGAGAGAGTCGTCAGCTTCTATTTGGAAGTATCGGGTTCGGAATCGCTGCGCTGATGACTGCGCT
>NZ_JBEKYX010000157.1:0-6321 GCF_049510455.1 Occallatibacter sp.
ACGCTGAGTGTGAAGTTGATGGTGGCCGGCTGATCGACGAGCAGATCGGCTGTGCGCGTCTGAGCGGCAAAGCCGGTGGAGCTGAGCGTGATTACGTAACGCGCCGGGGGGACGATGGGAAAGATGTAATAACCGGCTGCGTCAGCGACCGCCTTGTAGCTGCTGCCGGTGGCGGAATTGGAGAGCGTGATGGATGCGCCTGGAACAAGGGCGCCGCTGGAGTCTGTAATCACTCCGCGAAGCGAGGTGTTTGCGCTCTGACTGAATGCAAGACTTGCGACAGACAGGATGCAACAAAGCATCCATCTCATGAGCAATCTTTTCATGGCTTCTCCCGTAAATGTGTTGACTTGTGCTCTTACCGCTTCGGCGTGTCGTTCTCTGCGTTTGGAGAATTCATCTAGATGACCGAATGACGAAACGGTATACTGAATGCGATTGCGGAGTCAATGAAGATTTCGTAAGAAATTCCACTTTGTCTTGCGTTCCGTGGGAGAAAGGCATTTGACTTGGCTCCGAATCGTGATATATCAGGTAAGCAAATGACCGCCGCACGATCAACGCAATCGCTTCCATTGCACCGCGGGAATGGGCTGCCGCTGTATCAGCAGATCCAGCAGTGGCTGGCGCACCAGATTCAATCGGGTGTGTACAAGCCGTCGGAGCCGCTGCCTTCGATCCAGAAAATTGCGGCGCAGATGGGCGTGAGCCAGATGACGGTTCGGCAGGCGGTGAAGTCGCTGAGCGAGCTGGGGCTGATTTACAGCCGCCAGGGCAAGGGCACCTTCATCTCAGACGTAAAGCTGGAGAAGGAGTTCCGGCATGTGCTGAGCTTCAGCGAAGAGGCGCGGGCGCATGGAGCGACGCCGCATTCGAGGCTGATCTCGTTCAAGATGCGGGAGCCGACGCAGGAGACGCGAGGCGCGCTGGGGCTGGGTAATAAAGAGAAGATTTTCAGGCTGCACCGCGTGCGGTATGAGGACTCGTTGCCGATTGGTATTGAGTGCAGCTGCCTGGCTGTGAATTTGTGCCCGGACCTGCTGGAGACCTTCGATCCGGATACTTCACTGTATGAGAAGCTGGCGAGCCAGTATGGGATTCAGTTGACGATTACGGAGGAAGTGATCGAGGTGGGCAAGGCGAATGCGGAAGAGGCGCGTTTGCTGAAGGTTCCGCGGCAGAGCCCGGTGTTTCTGTTTACGCGCATCTCGTTTGCCGAGGATGGCAGGCCGGTGGAGCATGTGAAATCGACGTACCGGGGAGACCGGTACAAGATTGTGAACCGGCTGATGCGGACCAAGCGGGCAGTGATGAGCCGACCGGTGGGGATGTGAGTCTTGCCCTCCGCAGGAGGCGCTTGCTTTAGATGGCAAGCAATTGTCGTTGCGTTTAATAAAGCAGGTATTTGGCGCGGGTGGTCTGGAAGGCGTTTAGCGCGTCGTCCCAGTCCATTGCTATGCGGCGAGGGTCGGCGCCATTGGTGATGGCGTTGAGGGTGGATTTGCTGCGCATTAGCGTATCGAGAGCGGCGATTTTGTAGTCGTTGGGATAGAGATGCTGGAGTGCGGAGGCGATCTCGATGCCTAGCTCCGGCGCGTCGAGAGAATAGCGATCCGTGATGACGATGTTAACGCCGTTGCAGAGCTGATTGGCATATTTCGAATCGTTGGGCGTGAACTGGATGGGAACGAAGCGGATGCCGGGGATCTCGCGGGCGTTGAGATAACGGGCGAGCGCCGATGCATCAATCCACGGCGCGCCGATAAGCTCGAAGGGTGTGTCTGTGCCGCGGCCTACGGAGATGTTGGTGCCTTCGATCATGCCGATGCCGGGGTAGAGCGAGGCTTCGGTGAGGCTGCGCATGTTGGGTGAAGGATTGATCCAGGTGCGGCCTGTGGAGTCGAACCAGTCGCCGCGCTGCCAGCCTTGCATGGGGATGACGGTGAGCTTTGCGTTGATGTTGCGCTCGCTGTTGAAGAGGCGCGCGAGCTCGCCGATGGTCATGCCGTGGCGGATGGGGGTTTGCGAGTAGCCGACGAAGGATTCGTGGCCTGCATCTGCGACGGGGCCCTGGATGTATGCGCCGCCGATGGGGTTGGGGCGGTCGAGGACGTATATGGGTTTGTTGGCTTTGGCTGCGGCTTCAAGAAAGTAGCCGAGCGTGGACTCATAAGTGTAGAAGGGCACGCCGATGTCCTGAATGTCGTAGACGAGTGCGTCAATGGTGGCGAGTTCATCGGATGTGGGGCGGCGCTTTGCGTCGGTGTCGCCGTAAACGGAGTAGACGATTGCGCCGGTGGCTTCATCGCGCGAGTTGGCGATCTGCGTAGTGTCGAGCTTGCCGGCGATGCCGTGTTCCGGCGTGAAGAATGCGGCGAGTGCGAGGCCGGGTGCGTGGGCAAGCACATCTGCGGTGCGCTGGCCGCGGGCGTCGATGCCGGTGTGGTTGGTGATGAGGCCGATGCGGATGGGATGTGCGGCGTCAGGATGAAGATCGCTGAAGTTGTGATCTTCGAGCACATCGATGCCGACCTTCACATCGCCGTTGCGGATGAAGAGCCGATGCGCGGCCATGATGGATTCGTTGTAGCCGGTGTTGCGCGAGAGACGATAATTCTCGGCCTGCGCAACGGTGAGGTTGAGTGCATCCACAACGGCGGTGGCAAGGCGGCCGCGTAGATCGGTGACGGGATGGCCGCCGCGCGGATGGACGCCATTAGCGAGAAGAATGATGTAGGTGTCGGTCGTGGGGTCAATCCAGAGCGATGTGCCGGTAAAGCCGGTGTGGCCGTAGGAGCCGACGGGGAGCAGCTCGCCGCGATTGGTGGAGAAGGGTGAATCGATGTCCCAGCCGAGGCCGCGCAGCGCTGGGCCCGTGGCGGGATTCTGCGGCGTGGACATTTTTTCAATGATGGCTCGGTTGAGAATGCGCGTGCCGTGGAGCAGCTCTTCGGCAAAGAGCGAGAGATCGTCCGCGGTAGAGAAGAGGCCGGCATGTCCTGCGACTCCGCCCATGCGGCGGGCGGTGGGATCATGCACGACGCCGCGCAGCATGTGGTTCTGCTCGTCATATTGCGTGGGCGCAATGCGGGGAATCCATGACGACGGCGGCAGGAAGCGGGTCTCTTTCATGCCGAGCGGGGAGAAGACGTAGCGAGCGGTGTAGTCGTTGAGCGAGAGGCCGGAGATTTTTTCGACGAGGTAGCCGAGAGTCTCGAAGTTGATGTCGCTGTAGACGAATCGCGTGCCGGGAGGGTTAGCGGGCCTGGACTGCATGGCCATCCGGTATGCGGTGTCGCGGCCCTGCCATGCGGTTTTGAGGTCGAGGTCGGGCGCGAGGCCGGAGTAATGCGTCATGAGCTCGCGGACCGTGATGTCTTCCTTGCCGTTCTGCGCGAACTCCGGGAGGTAGCTGGCGACTGTGGCGTTGAGCCGGATGCGGCCTTGCTGCACGAGCTCCATGACGGCGGAGGTGGTGGCGATGCACTTGGTGAGCGAAGCGAGATCGAAGATGGTGTTGACGGTCATAGGCTCGCGGGCGGGTTCAAGCGAGCGCGAGCCGAAGGCCTTGCGATAGACGACGTGGCCGTTGTGGCCGATGAGGACGACTGCGCCGGGGATGGCGCCTTTGGCGACGGCATCCTGCATGAGGGCGTCGATAGAGGTGAAGCCGCGCATTGGCGGAGCCGGTGCAGTCTGTGCGAAGAGGGACGGCAGGAGGATTGCGGCGAGGGCGACGGTTCGGGGAATGTTGCGAAGCAAGCGGCTCATGATCGTTGAGATTTAGAATATAAGCATAGGGAAGATTGGCTGCTTTGCGGCAGCTTTTTCCGAAAGAAGGAGTGAACTTCTGTGCCTCTGATGAGAACTTCCAACCCGGCCTTTGGCGGGAATGCGTTTCAGGCGCAATATGGCGGCGCGATTGATGCCTCGGCGCGCATGACAT
The DNA here is from genome assembly GCF_049510455.1 of Occallatibacter sp. Classification (GTDB taxonomy): domain Bacteria; phylum Acidobacteriota; class Terriglobia; order Terriglobales; family Acidobacteriaceae; genus Telmatobacter. The sequence goes on from NZ_JBEKYX010000157.1 coordinate 3,947, forward strand.
TGAGCGGAACGGTCAATAAGACGGGGATTCTGCTGCTGTGCGTGATGGCCACGGCCTCGTGGACATGGCACCTGTTTACGCAGACGCACGATATGTCCGCGGTGGCGCCGTATCTGATGCTGGGCGTCTTTGGCGGCCTGATCTTCGCGCTGGCGACGATCTTCAAGAAAACCTGGGCGCCGGTAACAGCGCCGCTGTATGCGCTGTGCGAGGGATTGTTTCTGGGCGGCATTTCGGCGGTATTTGAGCTGCGCTATCCGGGCATTGCATTTCAGGCGGTCTGCCTGACCTTTGGAACGCTGCTGGCGCTGCTGCTGGCGTATAGCTCGGGTCTGATTCGCGCAACGCGCAAGTTTCAGATTGGCGTGATGGCGGCGACGGGCGGGATTGCGCTCTTCTACATGTTCCAGATGATCATGGGCTTGTTTCATGTGCAGTTTCTGGCCATCAACGGATCGGGGCCGCTCAGCATCGGCATCAGCGTCTTTGTGGTGATTATTGCGGCGCTGAACCTGGTGCTGGATTTCGCCTACATCGAGCAGGGCGTGAATGCCGGCGCGCCGAAATACATGGAGTGGTATGGCGGTTTTTCGCTGCTGGTAACGCTGGTTTGGCTGTACCTGGAGATTCTGCGGCTGCTGTCGAAGATCAATAGCCGGCGATAGGGACGAAGCAGGATCTAGCTTTTAGCTCGATGTTGGAAGAACGAACGGGAGCGCAATCCCAGGTGCCTTGTCATGTTCAGGATGACAAGCAATTGTGAAAGCCCCGGCAAAACATGCCGGGGTTTTCTTTTTTCATGGAGCTTATGGCTCAACGCAGACTAGGGCGCCGGGCGAATCTCTTATACCAGAGCCGATTGCTGGTTTGCATCCTTGCTAAACGCGTTTGCGGGAATTGAAATCAGGTTATGGCAGCGACGCGCGAAAAAATTCATCGCCTCAAGTAGCGCGGAATCGCTACAATGCCATGCAAGCGAAAAACAGAGCCAAAGTGCGTACTGGCCATTCCACGCTGGTTGATGTTAGGGTACTTCTCTCTCTGCCCAACAATTTCTGGACGATGACGACTGAGATGACAATGAAGATTTGTGTAAACGGCCTTATTCCCGCGCGTTGCCTTGCAGTGTGTGTCCTTGCGACCAGTTTTTTTGCAATTGGTTCTCTTGCGATGGCGCAGGCGCCAGCCACACCGCCGCCTGCTCCCGCCCCTGCGCCGGATGCGGCTCAGACGCCGACGCTGTCGACGACAGTGAATGAAGTCTTGCTGGACTTTGTGGCGCACGACAAGAAGAACAATCCGGTGCTGGATATCAAGGCTGAAGATGTGACCGTTACGGATAACGGCACGCCGGTAAAGCTGAGCGGATTGCACCTGGTGAAGGGCGAATCGGCGCACGGCTATGCGATTACGTTTGTCTTTGACCGCTTTGGCGATGCGCTGGCGAGAACCGCGCAGGCGCTGGGCCAGAGGTTTCTGAAGGCGCTGCCGGAGAAGAATACGTCGGTTGCGGTGTTTGACCTGGGAAGCCGTTTGCGGCTGATTCAGGGATTTACCGACCATCGCAAGACAGCGGAAGACGCGATTACGGAAGTGACGGCGAGCCGCATGATCTCAAATCATTCCGACTACAACCTTTCTGTCGGCATGGTTGTGGATTCGGCGGAAGATGCGCGCGTGAAGCAGGCCGCGGCGGCGGAGAAGACCCTGATTGCGATTGCGCGGACGGGTGCGGACACAACCGGCGCTCACGTTTCAGCGGAGCAGCGCGCGCTGGCTGAGACGCAGGTGAAGGCGCTGCAGGATACGCATACGATTGCGCATGAGCAGCATGTGCCGGTGGCGCTGGCGGCCATGCTGGCGATTGTGAAGTCGCAGGAGAAGCTGAATGAGCGGAAGGCGCTGGTTTACTTTACAAGCAACCGGCAGATGGATACGGCGCAGAAGGCGTTTCTGAAGACGATTGAGGCTGCGGCGAGCCGGTCTGGAATCACGATTTACACGATCGATCTGGATGCGCTGGATGTGGGCGCGCAGTACCAGATGGACACCGCAATGGGAATCAACAATATGAGTTTCAATAACGCGCCGATCAACGTGGCTGGCCAGTACACGCCGCCGGGTACGCCGAACGCCACATTCACACCCATGCAGCAGCAGGGGTCCGGACCGATCTCCGGCACGCCCAGCGCACAGGGAGCGGTCTGGGGCGTGTCGCAGGATATTGCGGTGATGACGGACTGGCACCGGCAGAGCGGCGATTACGCGATGTTTCAGGCGAAAAGCCCAATGGCGGGCCTGGCGGTGGATACGGGTGGGATTTATATCGATGCACAGGTGAACGTGAAGCGTCCTCTGGAGCAGATGGTGGAGGA
>NZ_JBEKYX010000158.1:0-6184 GCF_049510455.1 Occallatibacter sp.
CGATCGTGCCATCTGCCATAAACGTATTACCTCTTAAGGCGAAGATCAAGCACCGGGTCACTACTTCGCCATCCCCTCATTACCCGCTCAAATTCAAAATTACCTTTTGCGTAAGGGGAGTGTTGTCACCAACGCTGGCGAACATGGCCTTGGATGGATTGCAGCGCGTGCTCTACGCGAAGTTCTCTAAGTACGGGCTCAATCCGAACAAGGTCAACATCGTTCGGTATGCGGACGACTTTATTATCACCGGCGCAACGCAAGACGTGCTGGCTAATGAAGTCCGTCCTCTGGTCGAAGCTTTTCTCGCGGAGCGTGGCTTGACGCTATCGCAGGACAAGACCCGAACCACACATATCGACGATGGTTTTGATTTCCTCGGCATGAACATCCGCAAGTACGGTGGCAAGCTGCTGATCAAGCCATCTGCTGCAAGCGTCAAGACGTTCTTGCGAAAGGTCCGGGAAATCTTGAAGTCCAACCCGACGTTAGGCCATGACGATTTGATATGGTTGCTCAATCCGATGGTCTACGGTTGGGCCAACTACTATCGCCATGTGGTCTCCAAGCAGATTTTCCGCAAAGTCAATCATGAGATATGGCAGGCGTTGTGGCGATGGGCGCGTCGCCGGCATCCGGGCAAAGGAACAGGCTGGGTCCGAAGGAAGTATTTTCGGACAGTAGGTTTTCGGCACTGGGTCTTCGCCACGGAAACAGGCCGACGACTCACCAACGGCAAGCCCGAACTCCATATGCTCTACGAAGTCCCGTACATGCCTATTCGGAGGCATCGTCAAATCAAGGCAACCGCCAACCCCTTCGATCCCAAGTGGGAATCGTACTTCGAAGCACGGTTGAAGGCGGCCATGCTGGATTCCATCAAGGGGCGAAGCAAGCTGATCCACTTGTGGTTGAAACAGGATCGCTGCTGCCCGATGTGCCATCAGCCAATCACCCAAACCAGTGGATGGTCTTTATATCATCTGGTGCGGAAGGTGGACGGTGGTTCGGATGGAACCGGCAATCTGGCGATGTTACACCCGGACTGTCATGGCATCGCGCGGCACCAAGGCTTCTCAGTGGCGTCACCGGCTCCTACATGGGGCTTCGAAAAGGCTTGAGCCGTATGCTGGGAAACTGGCAAGTACGGTTCTTAGGGGGCGGCGGCGCAGAAATGCGCTGCTGCTACCCGACATGAAATCGACGCTGTTCGCCGGCATCTCGTGCATCTTCTCGATGCAGTCGCCGTGAAGGATGGTATTGACGGGAAGTTTCTGTTGGATGGTATTCGTGTTCATGATGTCGCTCCGTTTTGTGTGGTCTCCCGATGAATCGGGGCACACCGCGCGAAGCGACGCGAGTGGGTCAGGCTTCCAAGGTCAAGGACGCGCAAGATCGTTCTCGTCACCACCGAGCAATATCAGAAGCTGCTGCCTCTGCTCCCACAGCACTGCCGAGTCATGGTGACTCTGGCCATGTGCCTGGGACTGCGCGTCAGCGAGATTCTAGGCTTGCGATGGGAGGATGTGGACCCGGAAGGAGCCACGCTTCAGGTGCGGCGTTCGGTGGTCAACGGTCATGTGTGGGATACGAAGACACTTGCCAGCGAGGATGAGCTTCCGCTCTATCCTGACCTGGTGAGCGTCCTTCGCCAGTGGCGGGAAGCCGAATTGCCGGTCAACGGCTGGCTGTTCGGCAACATCGACACCGGCAAGCCGTATCACGCGGACACGATGCGTCAGCGTCATCTCAACAAGGCGGCTGCGAAGATCGGCCTGCCGAAGTTGGGCTGGCACGCCTTCCGGCATACCTACCGGGCACGCCTGTCGGAACTCGGTCTGCCGCTCGAAGTGCAGCAGAAACTGATGCGCCATGCGTCCATCGACATGACCACGAAGTACGGTCGGAATTCGATGCTCAATATAACGCGTCCAGTTAATGCTCAGATCGTAGAAATGGTGATGCCGAAAACACTGAGAAAAGCGAAAAGGGAACCGGGTGCGCGCCCTGTTCCCTTATTGCTCCCTCGCCGATTTCGGCTGAACTCGTAGGTTGTTGATTCTTTGGTTGTGGGGGTCTGCAACGCTCCGAATTTGCGGCGACATTACATTACCCGTTTCCTCCTCCCCACCGACCAGATGCCACGTTCCCTCAGCGACATAATGCGGTTTTCCAGTTCCGTTCCCGCCGCCGTCTTGCGGAAACATACGAATCTCCGAAACGTGCTTCACCAGTTCCTTGCGGGCCTCGGCAGGCTCCCCGGAGATCAACTGCTGGAGGTCTCCCAGCCGCTTTGTGATGAAGCCCCGAATCTCCGACAGGTGAGCGTCCACAGAATCGGCTCCGCCCGCCAAGAGCTGGTCGGTGATGTCCCGCAATTGCTGCTCACGTTCGTGGATGGCGGCAACGAGAAACGACGAGGGGCCTGTCTCCGCAGCGGTAGCAGTCAGCCGCCGCAATTCGCCTTCGAGTTTCTGCTTGCGCTCCCGCATGTGAGCCATCTGATTTGTGAGCTTGGAAAAGGCGCTCTTCAAATGACTGTCGAACTCGTCCAGCGCGTACTCGACGGTCTCACGCTTTAGAACCTCATTCTGCAACTCTTCCAGCAATCGCTTTTCCAGCCAGTCGCGCCGGATTGTGATGGAGTTGCTGCAAGCCCCACGATTGAAATGCTGCGAGCAGCCGTATCTCGGGTAGTGGCCATAAGAGGTATATCCGGTGACAATGATCAGGTTGCCGCCACACAAGCCGCATTTCAGAATTCCACTGAGAAGGTATGGACTGGTGATAGAACGAGGCAAAGACCCTTCTTCGCGCCACTGTACATGGCCATCAGGCGCTTCTGACGATCCTGAACCCGCTGCCAGACCTCATCGCTAATAATCCGAAGTTCGGGGTGGGGAACAACGCGCCATTCGCTCTCCGGCCTTGCGCGCCGTACCCGCTTGTTCGTACCGGGAGCCTTCACGAACCGCGAGGTGTTCCAAACCACCTTCCCTACATAGAGATCACGGCGAAGCATCTCACGGATGCAGGTTGGACTCCATGTCGCGTAGTTGTTTCCCGACTTCGGTCTTGGGGAGGGAACGCACTCATGATTCAGGGTCTTTGCGATGGTCTTCAGGGACTGGCCACTGGCGGACATCTCAAAGATGCGACGGATCACCACAGCCTCTTTCTCATTGATAATCAGTTGTTTTGCGGTCGTGTTGTCCACAGAAACGGAATCGTACCCGTAGCAGCGACCGCCTGTGTGCTGGCCCCGCAACACCCGCCCTTCCAGACCACGATGCGTTTTCTTGGCAAGTTCCTTCACGTAGAGGCTGTCTACCATTCCGTGGACAGTGACCAGCACATGCGCCTGCTCATTGTCCGAGTCGATGCCCTGACTGACGGCGATCAGCCGGATGCCGGCAAAGTTCAGCCGCTCGAAAAAGGTGAGGGCATCCTTCGTAATTCGCGCCAGGCGACTGCTGTCGTCGAGCAGGATGATGTCGAAGGGACGGGCAGCGGACAGCGCCGCATTGAGCAGACGGCCCAGCCCTGGACGATCCGCGCCCACGCCACTTACCGCTTCATCGACGTAGATGTGTTCCTCCAGAAAGACGAACCCGCGAGACTTCGCGTATTCGCGGCAGATGCGGAGTTGGTCGTCAATCGAGAGTGGACTCTGAAGATCGCTGGAGTAGCGGGCATAGGCGGCGCAACGAAGAATCATGGCTCATTACCGTCCTTGTGGGACATTACCTCTGAACCGCCGGTGGTTGCAAATCGATTCCGCTTCTCGATTTCGGCCAGATATTCCCGTCCCAGAGCAGGGATGATGACATTGTCCATCCAGGACTTGAGCGCAGGGTCAAGTCGCTTCCCAAGACCCGACGACCGCGCCGAACCGGACTGCCGCTCCAACGTCGATTCATCCCCATCTCTGATGTTCCTGATCTCCACGCAACTCCTCAAACGGTTCCTGCCGAAAAGAAGCGTAGAGCGCACGGAGGGCACAAAACGTGGAAAATTTTTCCACTCGGTGTCCTGTCAGGACACCTTGAAAGATCGTATAAAGCATTTTCAATTCGTGACGCAGGGCGTCACGAATTGGGATGAGGTCGACTCGGAAGACTTCTCCCACCGCGCGCTTCAGAGTAAAATGCAGAGCTGTGGATCTGATTACTCTGCTCAGTAGAACCGAGGGCAAAACGCTGGAGTTCAAGCGCGATCTATCCTCCCCGGAAGGCGCGCTAAAAGCCATTGTTGCGTTCGCTAACACCTCCGGGGGTGTTCTCGTTTTGGGAGTCGAAGATGGCACGAAAAAGGTTAAGGGCATCCAGAACATATTGGCCGAGGAAGAACGCCTCGCCAATCTGATTGCGGACAGCATCTCCCCAAGATTGGTGCCTTCCATCGAAGTGATGCCGTGGAGAAAGACCCAGGTTCTGGCAGTAGAGATTTATCCCAGTGCCAACCGTCCCCACTATCTGAATCGGCTGGGCGCCGAGGAAGGCGTGTTTGTTCGTGTAGGTTCGACCAACCGTCGGGCGGATCAGGTCCTGATCGAGGAGATGCGGCGCTATAACCAGGTTTCGTCGTTCGACGAACAACCCCAACCTGAGTTGAACTCGGAAGCCATCGACTTCCGAGCTGCTTCCGAGTTCTTCAAGCCCATTCGTAAGCTGACGCGACCCGATCTACAAACCCTGAAAATCGTGACGAGCTACCAGGGCCATATCGTGCCGACCATCGGGGGCATCCTCCTCTTCGGCGCCGACCGACTCAATCATTATCCAGACGCATGGATTCAGGTTGGCAGGTTTGCCGGCATCGACCGACGCCGGATACTCGACTCCGTAGAGGTGCGCTCGTATCTTCCGGGAGCTGCGGACGAAGTAATTGCGTTCTTGCGGAAGCATATGACTCGTGAGGCCGTCATAGGCCCTGTAAAACGAACGGATCTTTGGACGTATCCGGTTGTCGCCGTCCGTGAAGCCATTATGAATGCTATCGTCCATGCCGATTACGCCCAGCGCGGCGCTCCCATCCGCGTTGCTCTGTTTGATGATCGTCTGGAGATCGAAAACCCCGGCCTGCTCCCATTCGGACTCACGATCGAAGACATCCGCAAAGGCATCTCCAAACTCCGCAATCGCGTTATTGGCCGAGTATTTCAGGAACTGGGGCTTATCGAACATTGGGGAAGCGGTATCCAGCGCATGACAGCCGCGTGTCGTGATCGCGGATTGGATGCTCCCAAATTGGAAGAGATTGGGACGCATTTTCGGGTCACGCTTTCGGCCACACCTCGTCGCACATCCGCAAAAGATGCTCGGGACGAGGCCATCCTTGCCGCGCTCTCCTCAAGTCTGGAGGCTGGACTTTCAACCTCTGAGATTGCCAAACAAATCAACCTATCCCCGCGTGCGTCCCGAACACGTCTCGCGTCGCTCGTGGAGCGAGGGTTGATTGCGGAGATTGGAAGCGGGCCACAGGACCCACACCGCAGGTACTATCTGGTCTCCGAGACTTCATAAGTTTTTGAAGTGCCACATCTGCGCCCAAGTAAATCATCCGCGTTCTTGTACCTGCACTATCTCAGGTGTTCCGAGCTGGACAGCACCTGCACCTGGCCCAACACCTTCAGTTCCATGATCTCGACACTCGGCTGGCGGGTTCGCACATAGGCGATCACTTCCTCGATGCTGAGTGCCGCGAACATCTCTGTCGAAACAACGGTTGTGTTCTCCTCCTCGACGTTTCTCTTGCCTTTGAGTTCAAACAGAAGCGATCGGTGTGGAACCGACCGCTCCGGCGACGAACCAGAATCTCGATCCTTGCTCTTTGCCATAACACCCTCCCATGAGCGGTAAAAGTGCGGCGCCCGGCTCCCTACAGTAGCGAATTGGACGCCGCCAATAAGGTAGCTCCACCCCTGGAGCCACCAACTTGTGCAAAACAATATGTTGCGTAGTACCTCCATTATGCAGTGCGGTAGTACCATAAAATCCGGTGGCCAATAGCGAAGTCGGATTCGCGAAAATTGCTTTGACACTCTCTGAACCGCGTGCTCCTAGTACTACAGTTGTAGATAGAAGATTGGGAGGGGTGAACCTCGTTTGCGGTAGTGACATCGCAGAGCGTGGAATTGATGCTGCCTTCGCCATTGGGACCAGTGGAGAAGATGCTCAACGCC
>NZ_JBEKYX010000159.1:0-6014 GCF_049510455.1 Occallatibacter sp.
AACCATGCATCCAGCACAGTTTCAGAATGAGGATGGCATAAAGATTTCTATAAGCACTGTGGAAACCGCCATAACCCACACAAAATGCACCGCTTCGGAATCAACCTTGCACAGGATAACTCGTGCGATCATCCGAAATTGAACACTATCCCAGGTACTGTTCGTCGCCGACCTTCTCCAGCCACTCTACGGCCTGCCCGTTCAACCGCTCCTGAATGGCAATATGCGTCATAGCCGTCTCCGGCGTTGCTCCGTGCCAGTGCTTCTCACCCGGCGCAAACCAGACCACATCGCCGGGGTGAATCTCCTCAACTGGCCCACCCCAGCGCTGCACCCGACCGCGCCCACTGGTCACAATGAGCGTCTGACCCAGCGGATGCGTATGCCACACCGTCCGCGCCCCCGGCTCGAAGGTCACATGCGCACCCACCACGCGGGCAGGCTCCGGTGCGGAGAAAAGAGGGTCCACCCGCACCGTGCCTGTGAAATATTCCTCCGGCCCTTTGCCCGAAGGCTTAGAGCCGGCTCGTTGAATCTCCATCAACCCTCCGGTTTACTAGGATTTGAGCGAGGCCATATCGATCGAGAAGCGGTACTTCACGTCGGATTTGATCAGCCGCTCGTAAGCCTCGTTGATCTTCTGGATCGGAATCACCTCAACGTCGGAGGTGATGTTGTGCTGTCCGCAGAAGTCCAGCATCTCCTGCGTTTCCTTGATCCCACCAATCATAGAACCGGACAGGCTCTTGCGGCCAAGGATCAGGTTAAAGGAGGAGATCGGCGTCGGCTTCTCCGGCGCACCCACCAGAACCATGTGCGAGTCGCGGCCCAGCAGCGGGAGGTAGGCATTGATGTCATGGTCGGCAGAAACAGCATCGAGAATGAAGTCGAAGCTGAAAGCATGCTTCGCCATCTCGTTGGCGTCCTTTGAAATGACCACCTCGTCAGCGCCCAGCCGCCTGGCGTCTTCCACCTTGCCGGGCGAGGTCGTAAAGACCACCGTATGCGCACCGAGCGCATGCGCAAACTTAACGCCCATGTGGCCCAGTCCGCCCAGGCCCACAATGCCAACCTTCTGGCCCTTGGTCACGCCCCAATGATGCAGCGGCGAGTAGGTGGTGATGCCGGCGCAAAGCAGCGGCGCGGCTCCGGCAGGATCGAGATTGTCGGGCACGCGCAACACGAAGCGCTCATCCACTACGACGCTCTCCGAGTAGCCGCCATAGGTGACGCCGCCCAAGTGCTTGTCCGGAAAGTTATAGGTCAGCGTGGGATTGGGACAGAACTGCTCCTCGCCAGCTTTGCAGGCAGGACAGGTTCCATCGGAGTCCACCATGCAGCCCACGGCGGCAATGTCGCCAGCCTTGAACTTGGTCACAGCGGAACCAACCTTGGTGACGCGGCCAAGAATCTCATGCCCCGGAATGCACGGATAAACAGTGGGCATAACGCCGCTCCACTCGTTGCGTACCTGGTGGAGATCGGAGTGGCAGACGCCGCAGAAGAGAATTTCAATCTGCACGTCGGTATCGGTGGGATCGCGTCGTTCGATGGTTGTGAAAGCAAGCGGCGATGTGGCGCTGGCGGCAGAGTAAGCCTTGGCTTTAGACATGAATTCACCTCGTTTGCAGAAAGGATGCAGAAACTCGTCGGAAGTATTCGTTCATCCCGGAGAAATTCTAACGTGAGACCGCACTCTAATTGCACGACCGCAGCACCGATCAGAGCAGAAGCTGATTTAGAAGAGATCCGGCACGGAGTGAAATGCAATACGTGTCGGCGCAGCTTTGTACGCCGTCAGCATTGTGGCAGGAGCCAGCGTCTGCATTCCGTATTTGTGATTCAGCGCGTCCATGGCTTCATACAATTTCGCTCGCTTCTCGGAGCCGTCCATCGAGTCAAAGAGGCTCAAGCTGTGCAGCTTGTCCGGAACAAGGCCGCCAAGATGGACGCCAACAAAATATGGATGCGCGCTCTGCTCGCCGCCGGGCTGTTGCTGCCATAGTTTTCGCAGCGCGGTAATGAGCGTCTGGTTGTCCTGGCACTCTGTGAGCTTAATCTCGCTATGCCACCCGCGCCTGGGCACGCCATAACTGCTCACGGAGTTCGGAATCTCCTGCAGCGCACGCGGAACAGCAAAGCCCACGGCGAGCCCTATGCTGGCAGCCCACAGATCGGCGTCGCGCAGGCGCAGCGCGGCCTTGTGCAGGAGCTTCAAAGCCACGGCCCACGCCTTTTCCGGAGTACGCATCTCCGGCGCCAGCACGTGCTGGTGTCCGATGGATTTCGCATGCTCGTTGTCCGATAGATCGAAATCCTGTCCACGCAGCCAGTGCCAGAGCCGTTCGCCCCAGACCGAACCCCATAGCTGGCCCATCCGTTCGCAGTCGAGCGCCAGCAACTGCTCCATGGTGTGGATGCCTTTCGCATTCAGCCGCTTCTCCGTTCGCGTGCCGATGCCGGGCAGATCGCGCAGCGCAAGCAGCGGCAGCGCGGTAGGCAGCACGTCGACGGGGAGTGCGACGAGGCCGTCTGGCTTTTCCATGTCACTGGCGATCTTGGCGAGGAAACGATTGGGGGCCAGGCCTATGGAGCTGCGGAGCATATCGCCCACCTGCTCGCGGATGGTGCGCTTGACCTTTCGCGCCAGCTCCATCGCAGTGAGGAGCGGCCGTTCGCGGCCAATGAGCCGGCAGGCCATCTCGTCAATGGAGCCGACAGCCGTTACAGGCACGCAGCTTTCAACGGCCTCCACCACCTTGTGATGGATCTGGGTGTAGAGCTCGTGGCGTCCCTCGACAAGGATGAGATCCGGGCATAGCCGTTTGGCGTCCGCCACAATGGTGCCGGTCTTTACTCCGTACGACTTGGCTTCATAGCTGGCGGCAATGCAGCAGGTGGTGTTCGCCATCATGGGCACCACGGCGACGGGACGGTTCCGCAGCTCCGGTCGCTCCTGCTGCTCACAGGATGCGAAGTACGAATTCAGATCGACGAAGAGCCAGTTCACGCCGGGCGCGGAATCTTCCGTCGCGCGCCGGTGCTCTTCTTGCGTCAGTGCGGAAGAGGAGACCTGCGCGTGATTCCGCCACTCATCGATCTGCTCATCGGTCAGTTCGGCAATCGAACCGTCATCCGGAATGGGCTTTTGCAGCATGGCGCGAAGGCTCAAAGGGCTTCGAGATTAGTTTCGCCTTTTATTTGCCTTTATGCAATCGAAATGCTTTTCGTTGATGACACGAAATAACTATTGACGATGCAAAACTTTCCGATGATACACTGAGGGCGTCTGAGGTAATCTCTCTCAGTCGGCCCGAAAGAGATGAAATCTGCACGAAAATAGCCTCTGATCGGGTGAAGTGTCTTATGATGACGCAAAGCTGGCTGCATTGGATACTTGTTAGCGGAAGCCTTGTCGCTCTGGTCGTGACGATTGGCGTGGCGATTCTGCTTGTGTGTTGCCTGAGCTGCGCCCGATGCCCTTTGAAGGAAAAAGACGAGCTCTTCAAACGCCGCGAAGTCTAGCTGCAGCGAATCCATTACTCAGACAATAAGATTCGCGAAAACTCATCGAGATTCTTTTAACGCTGTGTCCGGTTTTAAATACTCCTCAAAATGCGCGAGAATCTTGCGGTAGAGCTGCAAGCGTGCCTCGCTTCCCGCAAGATCATGCTTTTTCCGCGGAAAAATCTGCAGGTCATAGGGAGTGCCAGCATCTACCAGCTTGTCTATAAATTGCACGGAGTTGCCGATATGGACGTTATCGTCGCTTGCACCGTAAACCAGAAGCAGACGGCCTTTCAGGTTTGCGGCGGTGTTCACTACCGATGAATCCTTGTATGCCTGCGGCTCATCCGCCGGCTGACCCAGATACCGCTCCGTATAAGTGGAATCGTAAATGCGCCAGTCTGTCACCGGGGCCACGGCAACGCCGGCTACGAAACGATCCGAGTGTGTCATGGCGTAGAGAGTAAAGTGTCCTCCCCAACTCCAGCCCCACCATCCGAGGCGCTTCGGGTCAAGTTGCGGAAATTTCTCAAGCGCGGCGTCGAGAGCCGCAATTTGATCTTCAAACTGCATTTTGCCAAAGTCGCGGTATGCTGCCTGCGCAAAGTCGCGTCCGCGTCCCGCAGTGCCGCGATTGTCTGTGCGTAGTACGGCAAAGCCGTGCTGTGCGAGCAGTTGGTCGAAGAGCAGATTGTCGCCCCAGAACTCGTCGCCCCAGCGATTCATTACTGTTTGTGCGGTCGGACCCCCATAAGGATTTACGATGAGCGGAACGCTCTTCACACCATAAGCGCCTTCGGGCAGCATCAGCGTGGAATAGAGTGTCGTTCCGTCCTTCGTTTTTGTCTCGAGCTGCAGCCGTGGCTGCAACCGATAAGCCTGCATTGAGCGCGAGGTCCATAGCTCATTACATTCACTGCCTGTTTTGCAGATGCGGAGCCTCGGCGGATCAAGATGCGTGGAGAAGGTATCCACAAATGCCGACTCATCCGATGCAGGCATCGGCGGGAAGTTTCCTTCATGCGCTCCTGATTCGGTGGTGAGTGACTTGCGTTCTCCCGCAAAGCTTACCTGCCAGAGCTGCTGTTCGAGAGGGCTCGTCTCATTCGATGCGTAATAGATCTTCTGATGCTGGGGATCGACGGCAGCGACGGAGATTACATCCCAGTTGCCGCTGGTGAGCTGCTTGGGCGCAGGGGCTGGCGCGCTCATCGGATTTCCCGTGTCGTAGCGATAGAGATAGATGTGGTTGTAACCGTCTTTCCAACTGGTCAGCACAATGGCGCCTTCGCTCACCGAGATACCGTAGTTATCGTCGAGAAACTTGTCGTCTGTCACTTCGAGTATCTGCAAGGAATCGCGGCTGCCAAATGCGTCGGCGAAGTAGAGGGCACGGCGCTTGTGGTCGCGGCTCAATGTTTCGAACCAGAGTGTCTTCCGGTCAACCCATCCAAAACGTGGGATGTAGTCCTGTCCTTCGTGGATCGGCAGCCTGATCCAGGATGTGTGGCTACCTGTGGCACCGATTATGCCGAGGCGGAGTTCGGGGTTGGAATCGCCCGGCTGCGGGTACCGCTGCTGCTCGTCTTTGGGGTGCGTGAGCGTCCAATCGATGAGCGGATACTCCGGCACGTTGCTTTCATTCATCTGCAGATAGGCAATGTGGCTGGAGTCCGGCGACCAGGCGTAGTTGCTTCTTACTTCGAGCTCCTCACCGTAGAGCCAGTCCACCTCTCCATTTGTGATGGCAGGGCTCTGCGATGGCGCGATGGCGACGGGCGTTCCTGCCGCTCCCTGATCGCGCGGGCGTACGATCCAGAGACCATGATCGCGGACAAAGGCGATGGTTTCGCCATTTGGGGAAAAGGTAGGATTGTCTCCGGAGTTCGCGGCGGTAAAGCCCATCTCCACCGCGGTGCCGGTCTTCAGATCAAAGAGCCAGAGCCGTCCACCGGAATCAAAGAGCAGATGATTGCTGTCCGGCGACCACCAGTAGCGGGGCATCCCTTCGCTGCTGCGCTGGTCGTCACTGCTTGCTTTGAACATGGAGGCAAGCCTGTCACGGCTTATCAATGTAGATCGTCTGCCGGAAGCGATCTCAATGGCGTGCAGCTCGCCATTTTCGAGCCAGGTCAGGTGCTTGCCGTCGGGCGACCAGGCAACTCCCGCCGGTGGCGTGCCGGTGAGAGGCTCATCCCCGTTTATGGCCTCGACTGTCAGAGGCGTGGGGGTGGATTGACCGTTAAGTACGGATGCGGCGAGCAGCAAAGCAGAGAGAGCGAAAAGCGCAAGGCGAAAGTGACGAGGCAAACTATTACCTCCAGGGAGCGATGACGGCGTATTGCCAGTCTATCTGGAGTAGTGTTCGATTCTGGACGATCGCGGGAGTTATCCTGTGCAAGGTTGATTCCGAAGCGGTGCATTTTGTGTGGGTTATGGCGGTTTCCACAGTGCTTATAGAAATCTTTATGCCATCCTCATTCTGAAACTGTGCTGGATGCATGGTT
>NZ_JBEKYX010000016.1:0-50313 GCF_049510455.1 Occallatibacter sp.
CTCTTTCTTCTGCTAATTCTGAGTAAAACATAAATGGGGTTAATTGCATGCAAAGTTTCTGAAGGAGGTGGGGTTACGAAAGGGTGGTGGACTTTGGTAATGGGGAAAGAAAGGGAAAAGGGGCAAGAGCAGTTCTCCTCTTGCTGTGGAGCGATCCCAGCCTGGCCGCAAAAACAAGTACGCGGCGAGGGTGGGGCGCCCGAACTTTGTATCTTCGGGAGAGATGCTTTAGTCCAGTGCTGCGCGTAGTGCTTCGTGCATGGTGGGATCACGGAAGGTGAAGCCGGCATCGAGAAGGCGCTTGGGAACCACGCGCGCGCTGGCAAGCAGGGCTTCGTCCGCCATTTCTCCGAGGGCGATGCGGAGTGCGAAGGCAGGAGCCGGAAGAATCGCGGGCCGGTGGACGGCTTGGCCGAGTGTGCGGGCGAATCCGGCGCTGGTGACCGCGTTCGGTGCAACTAGATTGATCGGGCCAGAGAGATTTTCCTGATTCAGCAGGAAATGCACTGCAGCTACCCAGTCTGCGAGAGCGATCCAGCTCATCCACTGGCGGCCACTGCCGAGCGGGCCGCCAAGGCCAAGACGAAAGATGGGCAGCATCTGGGCGAGCGCGCCGCCATTGGGCCCAATCACAACGCCTGAACGCAGATGCACAACGCGAATGCCTGCCTGCTTTGCCGGCGCGGCGGCTTCTTCCCAGGCGCGGCAGAGATCGGCGAGGAACCCTTTGCCGGGAGCGGAAGATTCGTCGAGCACTTCATCTCCGCGGTCGCCGTAGATGCCGGCGCCGGAAGCAACGATCAACACCTTTGGCGGGCGGGACAGAGAGGCGAGCGCCTGCGCCAACGCCCGCGTGGTAGTTACACGGCTCTCGACAAGCTCGCGCTTGTAGGCTGCTGTCCAGCGCTTGCCGGCGAGGTTCGCGCCTGCGAGATGGATGGCGGCAGTCAGGCCCTCCAGAGCGCTTTTATCTGGAAATGCAGATGCGGACTCGGGATACCATTCGACTTCCTTATGACTTTCTGGTTGACGGCGGACGAGTTGCAACGTCTCGAAGTAAGGGGCGAGGGAATGGCGCAACGCTGTACCTAACATGCCGGACGCGCCACCTAAGATCAGTTTTCCTGCCATTGAGTTGCCTCCCTGCCGCAACAGTACTTCTATTTGCGGCAGCTCTGAGCGTTCAGTAGCATGGGAACATATTTTTATCCGGGAACAAGTTCCCGGTTTGCACGCTTCAGGAGGATCATGATGTCCGTCGCAGGAGCGGCACGTAGATTAGATGCAGACCCGGAGCAGGCTGTCCCGGTTGGTGAAGAAACCGCCGAGCGATTCATAGAAGAAAAGCGTATCGGCGAACGCATCAAGCGCCTGCGGCTCAAGAAATCGATGGGACTGGTGGAGCTTGGCCGGCAGACCGGCCTCTCGGCCAGTTTTCTCTCGCAGCTTGAGACCGGGCGAGTGGTTCCGACGCTTCGCAACCTGGCACGGATTGCAATGGTCTTCTCAAAAGATCTGGCTCACTTTTTTGAAAACGATCCGCAGCCGCTCTTTCGCGTGCATCGGCGGCGGGAACGCGTCCGTCTACCGCAAACGGGCGCGGATCATCCCGCATATTTTTTTGAGAGCCTGGGCTTCATGGTGCCGGACCGGCAGATGGATCCCTATTTCGCACAGTTTCTGCCCGCGGAGGATGAGGCTGCGCGGCAGGAGGCGATCCGGACGCATGTGCATGCGGGCTTCGAGTTTCTCTATGTGCTGGATGGGCGGTTGGAGCTGCGGCAGGGAGAGAATCACGCAACGCTGGAGCCGGGCGATGCGGTGTATTTCGACTCCGGGACGCCACACTCGTATGTCTGCGTGAGCGAGAAGCCTGCCAGCGCGGTGATTGTGGCAATGCACCAGACGGGGACAGTGCAGGTAAAGCCGGTTGCGACGCAGGCTGCGCCGAAGGCTCCGCATCCGATGCGCTAATCCTTTACGGCTTCAAAGAACGCAGCTACTTCCTGCCAGTTGTCCACACGAGTAAAGCCCGTGACGGCGAGATTGTGCGGCGCGGAGAAGAGAATACCGTGGCCTTCAAAGCGTTGCAGGTTTCGCGGCAGGTCATCAATGAGGTAGTCGGCGCGGAGAATATTCTTGTTGCCGCAGAAGACGTAATGCGTAGGCGGAATAAAGGAGAAGTGGCGCTGCAGCCAGTGGTATTTTGCCGCAAAAGAGTTGGGCACGGACATGGCCGCGGTGGCGATGAAGACTTCAAAGCGTTGCACCAGGCTGCGGAGCACCTCCTGGGAGCCAGGTATCAACGGCAGGTCGGCAAAGAAGTCCTCGGCATCCAGAAAAGCACGGAGCTGCTCCTGGCGGTCCATGGGAGTAACCTCCCAGAGATTTTTTCCGGCCAGATCCTCGGTTGTAAGCGCTTCGTCAAATTCATGGTTGTAGCGGCGGAGATGCTCGGCGAGCGTATCGGCCATCACTTCGTCCATATCGACACAGATGCGGCGCACGGCGGGGTCCTTGAGGGTGGAGTCGTTCTCAAAGAAGATTAGCAGTGCTTGAGAAGAAATTGCGCCTGTAGTCCGATAGATAATATTGAATTCCGCCGCAGCCCCCGTGAACTCCGCGGTCTCTGGCGTGGGTCTGCATAAACAAGGCGGGCCTCAGTGGCCCGCCCTTCGTCTGCGATGAACTCAGCGCGAACGAGTGTTGGCGAGAGCGCGAAGAATCGTGCGGGTATTTTTGTTGCTGACCTGACGAAGATACATCGTGAGAGCGAACATCAGGACCAGGAAGAAAAGGTCAACGCGCAGCAGGGAATGCAGGAGTCCACTCAAAGTCTCCAGCGGAAACATGTGCAGATGCATCCAGACAAAGACGACGAGGGCCAAAATGGCAAGTACGCCGACGATAATGCGCGAAAAACGTTCGGACCTGTCCGCATCCGCGAGGGCTCGCTGGACGAAGGCGATTTCCGCATTGGCGTTTTCGGAGTTGGGTTGCTGAGGTTCGGGGCTCATGCTGGTTTCCTTTCAGGGGTGAGATGTTTACGAAGGCTGGCGACTCCGTAATGGAGGCGCGACTTGATGGTGCCGACCGGAATATCCAAGATGGCGGCACATTCTTCGAGGGAAAGCCCGTGCTGGTAATGGAGTAGCAGCACCGCTCGGCTGGCCGGTGTAACGCGGTCGAGAAGGTTCACAAAGACCTCGTCGGGTAGCTCGCCGGGACTCGGATCCAGCGAGATGAGCTGTTCGGGTGGCACGTCATCGAGGGGCTGCCAGCGGCGGCTGCGCTTGAGATGGGAAAAGGCAATGCGCGAGGCGATGCGGAAGCTCCACGGACGAAAAATGGCGGGCTCGCGCAGGAACGGGAGCTTGCGGAATATCTGGATTGAGGTTTCTTGCAGAATGTCGTCCGCGAGAGTGACGCCGGCCAGACGGATGATGTAGCGGCGCAGCGGCGTGTAGACATCATGGAGGAGTTGTTCTAAAGCGGCCCGGTCGCCGCTTTGAGCGAGAAGCACAAGCAGGGTCTGGTCGGGTGTCGATGGCTCCTTCATGTGAGTTGTGGTGTCCATACTTGTAAGAGAGCTGCTTAAGAATAAAAGTTCGGTTCCGGAGTATAAATAATTACGGTTACGCAAGGCAGTGTGACGAATGCGCAGAAGGCCGCTCAGAAGGAAACCCGCATGGTGCGGCGCGATGGAAGAAGAAGCCACCGTCTGAGCAGAGCGGATAAGCTCTAGTGGGTCAAGGAATTAGCCCTATATGCGACGCCGTGCATCTAATCGTCTAAATATATGACTTGTGCGGATTGCCGCAGAGGGGCCGGGGATTGGACCAGAAAAAAGGATCTTTCTTTCGCATACACAGGTGGCTGATGTGGCTGGCCGGCATAGTCGCAGTGGTGCTGATTGGCGTCAGTGTGGCGCTGAGCATCGTGGCGCGGAGGTTTGAGCCGTATGTGCGGGCGCGGATAGTGCAGGGTCTGGAGCAGCGGTTCCATACGCATGTGGAACTGGACGGCTTTCATGTGCAGGTGAACAATATCCGCCAGGGCGAGTGGGGCATCTGGGCGACCGGGCAAGGCCTGCGTATCTGGCCGCCGCATCCGATGAATGGCGTGCAAGCGCTCGACACAAGCGTGAGCAGCGGAGCGCCGCTGATTTCTCTCAATGAATTCAGTTTTCACGTGCCACTGCGCTGGAGCCAGACCAAGGAGATACATATTGGCGAGGTGCGGCTGAAGGGGATGCACATACGCGTGCCTCCGCGCGTGAAAAATCCTGAAACCGGAGAGCAATCGAGAGGGTCGATTTCGCAACTTGCCAAATCTGCGTCCGGCCAAGAGCCAGACGAGATGGTTGCAACCGATTCAGAGCCAGAGGGTAAAAAACTTCCCGCGCTGCGGATAGATCGCGTGGTCTGCGACGATGCGGACCTGCTTCTTGAAACCAACAAACCGGGCAAGCTGCCCATGCACTTTCCCATTCCGCATTTGACGCTGACCAAGGTGACGCCGGGCGGAGCGATGGGCTATGTGGCGGACGTGCTGAATCCCAAGCCGCTGGGGCCGGTGCATGCGGCGGGCAGCTTTGGTCCGTGGGTGACGGCCGATCCGGGTATGAGCTCGATCAGCGGCACGTATCACATGGAGAAGGCCGAGATGGGCGTCTTCAAGGGCATCGCCGGGCTCATCACCTCGGATGGAAAGTTTGCGGGAACGATGCGCAACATTTCGATCACGGGCACGGCGAATGTGCCGGACTTCCGGCTGATTCATTTCGGCACGCCCATGCCTTTGGCCACGCGGTTTGATGCGCGAGTGGACGGCACAGACGGCGATACGTGGCTGGACAAGGTAGACGCCACGCTTGGCCATTCGCAATTTCAGACATCCGGGAAGGTGGTGCGGGTGCGCCTGGATGTGAACGGCAATGTGACGACGGCACAGAGCGGCCAACTGGTGCTCGACGGGCATGTCATTGACCTGAACGTAAACGTACCGCACGGGCAGATGGAAGACTTTATGAAGCTGACGAGCAAGAACGGCACTTCGCTGTTGACCGGCATACTCCAGACCAAGGCGCATCTGATGATTCCGCCGGGCCATGACACGGTGGAGCACAAGATCAAGCTGGATGGCACATTCGATCTGAGCAATGCGCGGTTTGCCAGCGACAGTGTGCAGGCCAAGATCGAGCAACTAAGCCTGCGTGGTCAGGGAAAGCCTGGTGAGCTGAAGACGGCTGATCCTACACTTGTGCGGTCCGAGATGCGCGGCACGTTTCACATGGAGAATGCGGTGATTACGCTGCCGGATCTCGTTTACAGCGTGCCCGGTGCGGATATTCAACTGAAAGGCAGCTATGCGCTGAGCGGCGCGCTGGCCTTTGACGGCACGGCGCGCATGGAGGCCACGGTCTCACAGATGCTGGGCGGCTGGAAGGGACTGCTGCTGAAGCCCGCGGATAAATTCTTCAAGAAGGACGGCGCGGGAACGCTGGTGCCGATTACGGTCAAGGGTACGCGCGAGGCGCCGGAGTTTAGCGTAGACTTCAGCCGCATGGGGTTGAAAGGCACAAGGCCCGAGCGGCCAGACCAGAAGCAGCCGGGCACGCAGCAGCAGTAAATCGGCGTCCTTGAGCCAAGGTCTATTCGGAACGGTTGAAATGAAAGAAATTTCGCACTGACCCCGATACGCCGGGTATTCCTCCGTCACCATAGCGGTGAGACGGCCCGCAAGCGGGGGCGCAGTGAGGACGAATCTTCTCTGCGACTGCATTCCAGCGGGCATCTCGAGATTTACAGGGGGATAGCCATGCCGCAGGTCAGCGTGCAATACAAGATTTTTCTGTCTGAAGGAAATCACCGTCAGCCGCGCAACGCGAGCTACATTCTCGAATCGAATCCGCCGAGCAAAGAGAACGTGACCGGCCAGGGCATAATTGGCGGAGTGGCGGTGGACGGCGGCGGCTCGATCCTTATTAATGGTGTTCCGCAGCCGGTAGATCCGTGGGGGCCGTTGACGGTTTCGCTGGTGCGCTCCTCACTTGTGACGGCAGGCTGTGCGGCGGCCGCTCCACAACTGGCCGCGGCAGGACGCAGACTGGCAGCGGCTGCGGCATTGGAGTCGATCCGCGCCGCGCTGCCGGCGATTGAAAGAGAGGCGGCTGGCTGCGAGTAAGCCGCAGTTTTTTGAAGCCTCGATGGAAGAGGCGAAAGGGTCCGTCGGGCATACCAGCCAGGCGGGCCTTTGTTCTTACGCCGCGCGCAATTGTTATCTTAGTGTGAATTTATCCTCAGGCAGCGGATGACTTTCAACTCGTATTGATGATCCATTTATAAGTTGTTCGCAATAGCTGGCTACGGTTCAGCTATGAAAGCAAAATTTATATTTATTTTCTTTGCCGCCATTTGCACGGCGGTTTTCGGAGTGCCGGCGTGGGCGCAGTTTGACAACGGGAGCCTTGTGGGCACGGTGAAGGATGCCTCCGGCGCGGCAGTGGCCGGAGCGAGTGTGACGGCGGCCAACGCCGCCACGGGCATTTCGGCCCACACGGTGACGAACAGCTCAGGCGACTACGAATTTCCCGATTTAAAAGTAGGCAGCTACTCGATCACGGCTACCTTCGGAGGTTTTTCGCCCGCCGAGGCCCAGAACATCAACGTCTCTGTATCCAGCCGCGTGCGTATTGACCTGACCCTGAAGGTGGGCAGCGCGGAGACAACGGTTGAGGTAGTGGGCCTGGAAGTGGCGCCGGAAACGGAAACCAGCGAACGCGGCCAGACGATCTCGAATTACCAGACGGCGAGCCTGCCGCTGGTAAGCCGCAACTATTCCGACCTGCTGGCATTGGTGCCCGGTTCGCGGCAGGCGCCCACAGCCGCGACGACAACCGCTGTGACCAGCCTTGTGCGCGCAGGCTCGTACAACGTGAACGGCCAGCGGTCCATGTTCAACAACTATCTGCTGGACGGCCTGGACAACAACGCCTACGGCGAGAGCAACCAGGGCTTTGACAACCAGATCATTCAGCCGCCGCCGGATTCCGTCTCGCAGTTTCAGGTGGTGACGAATAATGAGAGCGCCGAATATGGCCGCTCCTCGGGCGCAACGATCAACGTGGCCAGCCGCAGCGGCACAAACCATTTCCACGCCACGCTGTATGAATTTCTCCGCAACACGGATTTGAATGCATTCGGGTTCATCAAGGCGGTTAGTGGTACGCACGAATTCCCGAAGCCGGGCTTCAACCGCAACCAGTTCGGAGCGAATTTCTCCGGTCCGGCCATCAAGAACAAGTTCTTCTGGTTCCTGGATTATGAAGGTTTTCGGCAGACGTTGACACCGACGGTGGTGTTGACGGTGCCGACGCAGAACGAGATCAACGGCATCCTGGCCGTGGACGTGCAGAACCCGTACCAGCCGGGTACGTATTACAAGGCGGGAACGTCGATCCTGAACTCACCGAACGTCAGCCCGATTGCGAAGCAGGTTGTGTCGCTCTTCAGCCAGTTGCCGTCACAGTGCCAGATTGCCTCGGGCAATCCGGGCATCAATCCTGCGACTGGCATTGCTACCAACGACTGCGCGACCAATGCGCCGTTCACGGACAACGCCGACAAGGGCGACCTGCGCCTGGATTATCAGCAGAACGAGCGGAACTCGTGGTTCCTGCGCATCAGCGACCGCAAGGAGACGGGCATCAACTACAAGACGCTGCCGGGGGCGCTGGACGGACAGACGAACGGGCAGATCCGCATTCTGGACCAGCAGGTTGTGCTTGGCTACACGGGCCTCTTTGGCACCAACAAGGTGCTCGATGCGCGTCTTGGCCTGAGCGGCACGCAAGCGGGCAAGTACACGCTTTCGATCGGTGAGAACTCGATTACGTTTCCGGGCCTGCCGACGGACCCGACCGTGGCGGGCGGCCTGCCTTCGATCGGCATCAGCGGCGGCTTTAGTGGCTTTGGACGCCAGAGCACCAACCCGCAGTGGCAGAACCCTTCGATACTGGACCCCAAGGTGAACTTCTCCTGGGTCAAGGGCAAGCACTCGCTCAAGTTCGGGTATGAGTACGAGCATATCTGGATGGAAGTACAGGATTCCAACCCGCTCTTCGGCTCATTCAGCTTTGGCAAGGGTTACAGCGCCTGCCCGGCGAGTGCGGGCAGCGCCTGCGAAAACACTTCTCCTGCCGCGGACACCTACTGGGCGGACTTCCTCTTTGGCGCATCCAATAACTATGCGCTGGCGACCTACTTCAAGGCGCATCTGCTGGACAGCATGGATAATGTCTACGCGCAGGACGACTGGAGGGTTGCACCGAAGCTGACGCTGAACCTGGGCCTGCGCTGGGAGTACGGCGCACCCTACTCGGAGAGATACAACAACCTTTCGAACTGGATTCCGGGAACGGTCTCCATGCTGACGCTCACGCCGGGTTATGCAGGCAGCCAGTTTATTCAGCCGTACAAAGGCGGCGGCGTCTACGGCAAAACGCTTGTGAATCCCGATCTGGCTGACTTTGCCCCGCGCGTCGGGTTAGCATGGCAGTTTCTTCCGGAGACGGTGCTGCGCGGCGGCTTTGGTATCAGTTACGCACACTACACGCGCGCCGGTTCGGGCGACATTCTGCCCATCAACGCGCCCAACGCGCTGTTTGTGAGCGTAACGCAGCCTTCCACGGCCACATCGGCGGGCTACCAGACCGTGGACAAAGGTTTTCCGCAGGGATTGGCAACGAACTTCTTGCCAGGCACCGACAACATTACCTACATTCCGAAGAACACCCGCGATAGCTACGTGGAGAACTGGTACCTGAGCATGCAGCGGCAGCTCAGCAAGAACGTTCTGATCGACCTGGCCTACGTGGGCAATCACGGACTCAAGCTACAGGGCTTCTTCAACGCCAACCAGGGCAATCCGGCGCTGGGCCTGGCGAGCGCCAATCCGGGGAGCGCACCGGTAGGCGCGGGCTTTGCGCGGCCTTATCCCACATGGGGCGGCGATGTGGGCACTACATGGACCTACGGCGACATTACCGAAGCCGGCAATGTCTTCTGGTCGCACTTTAATGCGCTGCAGTTCAAGTATGAGCAGCGGTTTGTCGAGGGGTTGACGCTGCTGAACTCATTTTCATGGGAGCGGTCGACGGACAACGCGTCTGCTTCGCTCGAAGGCAACACGCCCAGCCCGCAGAATGCCAACAACCTGGCCGCTGACTACAACCAGAGCGACTACAACCTGCCCCTGTCCAACGTCACCAGCCTCGTCTATGAGCTTCCCGTGGGTCACGGCCGCAAATACATGGGCTCTGCCAATTCGTTGGTGGATGCCGTGTTGGGTGGCTGGCAGGTGAGCGCGGTCAACACGATGCAGGGCGGCACGCCGTATAACATCGGCTACACGCCGAACTCGGCGCAGGCGGTGAGCCCGCAGATATCTGCCACCTACCGCGGCGCCAACGAATACCGGCCAGACCGGGTTCCCACGGTGGCCATCAACAACTGCCACAGCGGCCACTCGTGCCTTCAGAAGGTGAGCGCGGTAAACGGCACGGTGCAGTACGTCAACCTGTCGGCATTCACGCTGCCGGCCATTAAGGACGCGAACGGTAATCTGCTCAGCCCCTTCGGCGACGCATCGCGCAACCCGGCCCGCACGCCGAATTTTTATGAGACGGACCTCGACTTTAATAAGAAGTTCCATGCCGGTGAGCACGTAGGCATGGAGTTTCGCGCCGAGATCTACAACATCTTCAACCACACCAACCTGTACCTGCCCGCCAGCGGTTTGAGCGGCACACAGTCCAGCACTGGTGCACTGAATCCAGCTACCAGCGGCGGCACGGTCTCCGGCACTTTTGAGCCGCGCATCGTGCAGTTCGGACTCAAAGCCACCTTCTAACCAGCCGGAAGCGGCAAACAGCGGCCCGGCTATGGCTGGGCCGCTTTGCTTTGTGCAGCTAGAGGTTTTCCAAATTGCGAAGGGTGATGAAGTGGCCGCTCTGCTGAGCAAGATCGGAGAGGAACCAGCCCAGCAAAAACAGCGCGGTAATCGCGCCAAGAGACCAGAGATAGAGCCGCACCGGCGGTGTCTGCGAGAGAGCCAGATCGCGATCGGGATTGGTGCGCGCGGGCACCAGGAAGAGTATTCCGCTCAGCAGGCAGATGCAGGCAGCAAAGGCCAGCCGCGCCAGTGCAAAGATCAGCCGATCATGCCAGTGCGTGCCGGGAAGAAAGAAGGTGTAAATGGCCGCATGGTACAAGCTGACTATGCACAGGAAGAAAGAAGCCGCTTTGGCGATATCCAGGAGCATGGCAGGCCACTGCAAATAGTTTAGTTCCGATTGCGATGGAATGGGAGAGCCTGTCTGCTTCTTTCGCAATTAAACTCGTAGCTGACTTTTTACTTCCACCAAGGGCCGTGACGAAAGAGAGGCATCCGGATGTTCCCCTATGACGCGGCGCTCGAAGCAGCCCTGCAGACGACGCCGGACTCGATTACCGATGTCTTGAGCATCATGAAAACCATCGACTCGATTTGCGCGGTGAATGATGGCTTGCGGTGGTTTAACTGGCTGTACATGCAGGTGACGCAGGCAGTGGAGCAGGATGTTGCAGCCGGGGGATTCAGCGATGCGGCGTGGCTGACTGCGCTTGATGTTGCATTTGCGACGTACTATTTTGATGCCCTGCGTGGCTACCTGAGCGGGGCGGCATGCGCGGGATGCTGGGCAGCGGTGTTTGCCGTGCGTGACCAGGCGCCGATTGCACGCATTCAGTTTGCGCTGGCCGGCATGAATGCGCATATCAATCACGATCTTCCCCAGGCCATTGTGCAGACCTGCCACAGCACAAACATAGCGCCGAAGCATGGAACGCCGCAGTATACGGACTACACATCCCTGAATACACCGATGGACGCGCTGGTAGAAACAGCGAAGCAGACGCTGGACGTGCGGCTGCCGGGCGATGCACTGCCGCCGATTACGCACCTGGAAGATACGATTGCCGCATGGAATCTGGCTGCTGCGCGGGAAAGCGCATGGCTGGCTGCGGAAGCATTGTGGCAGGAGGACCCAATTGTTGCCGGTGTTCATCTGAGAATCCTGGATGGATTGACGACGGTGATCAGCAAGACGCTGCTTGTGCCGGCGCCGTGAAGGGCGTAGTTTGGTGTGTTTCAGAAAGTGGGGGTAAAAGCTCAATCTGGCGCATCTGCGGCTAAATTGTGTACGTTTACATTGGAGGAAAAGCATGAAAAGTATCGCGGGACGGCTGGGCCTGGTGGTGTGTCTTTGCCTGATGCTGGCGCAGGGCGCAGCGGCTCAGGAGACACAGGCGCGCTGGAGCGAGGCCGATGCCAATGCCTGGTATGCGCACCAGCCGTGGCTGGTGGGTGCGAATTTTCTTCCATCTACCGCGATCAACGAGCTGGAGATGTGGCAGAGCGATACCTTCGACGCGCCGACGATTGACCGCGAGCTGGGCTGGGCTGAGGGCATCGGCATGAACACCATGCGGGTCTTTCTGCACAACCTGCTTTGGGAGCAGGACCCCGCGGGTTTCAAGAAACGCATGGATGTGTTTCTGACGATCGCGGCGAAGCATCACATCCGGCCGGTCTTTGTGCTATTTGACTCCTGCTGGGACCCGAATCCGAAGCTCGGTCCGCAGCACCCGCCGATCCCCGGCGTGCATAACTCGGGCTGGGTGCAGGCTCCGGGCAACGATATTTTGCGTGATCCCGCACAGTATCCGCGCCTTGAAAAATATGTAAAAGGCGTGGTGGGAGCCTTTGCGAATGACGACCGCGTGCTGGCATGGGATGTGTGGAACGAGCCGGACAACGGGAACGATAGTTCCTACGGTACGAAGGAAGGCCACACCAAGGAGCAGCTTGTGCGGGCGCTCTTGCCGCATGTTTTTGCGTGGGCGCGCAGCGAGCATCCGCGCCAGCCGCTGACGAGCGGCATCTGGCAGGGCGACTGGAGTTCGCTCGACAAGATGTCGGCGATGTCGCAGGTGCAGATTGAGCAGTCGGACGTGATCAGCTTTCACAACTACGGCTGGCCGGAGGATTTCGAAGCGCATGTGAAGCTGCTGGAGCAGTTTCATCGGCCGCTCCTCTGCACCGAATACATGGCGCGTGGCGCAGGCAGTACCTTTGACACGGTGTTGCCCATTGCAAAGGCGCATCATGTGGCGGCCATCAACTGGGGACTGGTAGTGGGCAAGAGTCAGACGAACCTGCCGTGGGATTCCTGGCAGAGGCCGTATGTGAATATCAAGCCGACCGTCTGGTTTCACGACGTGTTTTATGCCGATGGCCGGCCCTACCGGCAGCACGAGGCGGATCTGATTCGGCAGTTGACGGGCAGGCCGTAAAGATTTTTCTGGACGCAAAGATTTTTGTGGGCCTGGAGATTTTTGTGGAATTGTCCGGCGGCATAAGCCTAGAGTCTGAGTTATGACCACCAGCAGCCGCCGATCTTTCCTGCGCAACACCGCCGCACTGGCCGGAGCGTTTTCTTCCAGCAGCCTCTTCCTTGAGGCGCATGCCGCGGAGTGGGCCTCGGCATCGTCCGCTGTCAACGGCCTGAGCGATACCGATGTAGCGCAGAATGAAGACTACTGGAGCGTGATTCAGCGCGCGTATTCGGTGGACCCGAATCTGATCAACCTCAACAATGGAGGCGTTTCGCCCGCGCCTGTGGTGGTGCAGCAGGCTGTCGAGCGTTACAACCAGCTTGCCAATGAGGGACCGTCTTATTACATGTGGCGCATCATGGATCAGGGCCGCGAGCCGCTCCGCGAAAAGCTCGCCCACCTGGCCGGCGCTGACCCGAATGAAGTTGCCATCAACCGCAACTCGACTGAAGCGCTCAACACTATCATTTATGGGCTTGACCTGAAGGCCGGTGACGAGGTGATCGGCACAAAGCAGGACTATCCCAACATGATCAACGCCTATAAGCAGCGGGCCATGCGCAATGGGATCGTCTACAAACAGATCAGCTTCGATTTTCCCATCGAAGACGATGAAGTCATCGTGAAGGCATACGAGCAGGCCATCACGCCGCGCACAAAACTGATTCATGTAACGCACATGGTGAACTGGGTGGGGCAAATTATGCCTGTGGCAAAGATCAGCGCCATGGCGCACGCGCGCAACATCGAGGTGATTTGCGACGGCGCGCACTCCTTTGGCCTGATGGACTTCAAGGTTCCCGATCTTGGCTGCGATTACTTTGGCACCAGCCTGCACAAATTTCTTTCCGCGCCCATTGGCACCGGAATGCTCTGGATCAGCAAGGACAAGATCGAAAAGATTTATCCGCTCACCTGCAACGATCATCCGCACAGCGCAGACATTCGCAAATTCGAAAGCCTCGGCACGCGCAGCTTTCCGCTGGAGCAGGGCATTGGCGAGGCCATCAACTTCCACATGGGCATTGGGCCCGCGCGCAAGGAAGAGCGCATTCGCTATCTCAAAAACTACTGGGCCGCGCGGGCGCGAGAGTCGAAAAAGGTAAAGCTGCACACGTCGCTGGATGCGCGCTACTCATGCGCCATCTGCGGCGTCAGTATTGACGGCATGACGCCGGGAGAACTCGACAGCGCCCTCTTCAACCAATACAAGATTCACACCGTGGGCATTGTGTGGGAGAACATCAGTTGCGTGCGCGTCACGCCGCATGTGTATACATCGATTGCCGATCTGGACAAGCTCGTCGGAGCGATTCACACCCTGTCTGCCTGAGGAGCCGCATGAACCTTGAATTCTTCTTCAAAACATTGGGAGAGATATGGGTGGTGGGGGAAATCCTCATCGCCATCCTCACCTACACACGCCAGGGGAAAGGCAAGATATTGGATCGCGGAACGCAGATCCTTCTCTGGGTCGTGATTGTTGCATCGAGCTGGATAGACGCATGGATGCATAAATTTTTTCCGTTCGACATGCCGGGGCGTAATAGCTGGCTGCTACCGGTGGCTCTTGGAATTCTGATTCTCGGTTTGGGCATTCGCGCCGTAGCAATCCTTACGCTGGGCAGAGCCTTCAGCGCCAATGTCGCAGTGCGCGAAGGGCAGAAATTGCAGCGAGGCGGACTCTATGGCCTCGTCCGTCATCCTTCCTATCTTGGCCTGGAATTAATTCTGCTGGCCTATGCAATTCACACACGCACATGGGCCTGCTTTGCAGTTTTCTTCGTTCCACCCACTCTGGCCGTCTTATATCGCATTCATGTTGAGGAGACAGCGCTCCGCAACGCTTTTGGAGCCGATTATGAAGACTATAGCCACAGCACAAAGCGTCTGATTCCGGGCATCTATTGATGCGTATTCGCATGCTCAGGATGATCGTCCGCATGTGGCACAGGCATAATTTTCTGCCGCGGACCAGCGCGCTCGTTCCCGCACCCTCAAGGGGCCAGCCTTAACACGCAACCTATAGAATTGAATCTGGCCACTGCCGCTGAGAGAGTACGATGAGCGAGTTTCCCCATGCCATGATTCGAGAGATTTACGAGCAGCCTGAAGCTATCGGGCGCACGCTCGATCTGTACCTGGAGGGCGACAAGCTCAAGGCGGAAGCCTTTACCAAGATTGCTCAATGGCTGAATCCGCGCGGCGAAGTGCTGATTGCCGCCTCTGGCTCCAGCCGCCACGCAGGTCTCGCGGCAGAGATACTGCTCGAAGATCTCTGCGGGTTGGCCGTGGATGTGGAATACGCCAGCGAGTGGGGCACGCGCGGAACGGCGAACCCGCGGCGGCCTTCTGTTTTGGTCATCTCGCAATCGGGCGAAACATCGGACACGCTTGCCGCGCTGCGCGTGGCGCGCGAGGCCGGTGAACCTACCCTTGCGATTGCCAACGTGCCGGGTAGTTCCATGCTGCGTGAGGCTGCCGCAGCCATGCCGCTGGCTGCCGGTAAAGAGCTCGCGATTCCTGCAACAAAGAGCTTCACCGGGCAGCTAACCGCGCTCTATCTGCTCGCGCTGTATCAGGCTGAGCGGCTTGGGGTGATGGATGCGGCGCAGATTTCTTCCAGCATCCGTGAGCTGCGCGCTCTGGCAGGGCAGATTGCCCGTCAGCTCGATGGCTGGCACGATGTGGCGAAAACACTGGCCCACAAATATGCGGACGCGAATACTTTCCTCTATCTCGGCCGCGGAATTCACTACGCCATTGCCCGCGAAGGCGCGCTGAAGATGAAGGAATCGAGCTATGTGCACGCCGAGGGCTATCCCACCGGCGAGCTGAAGCACGGGCCGAATGCATTGGTCGGCGAGCATGTGCCGCTCGTTGTACTGGCCACGGTGGATAGCGGCCTTGAAGATTCAGTGCTTCGTTACGAGAAAACCGTGCAACTGCTCGAAGACATGAAGAAGCAGGGTGCGCGCGTGATTGCAATTGCCAATACCGGCGATGCACGCATTGCCGCGCTGGCCACGGATGTCATCGAGGTTGAGCCGACGAGCGAGTACCTGCTGCCGATTGCGGAAGTGATTCCGATGCAGCTTTTCAGCTACTTCATGGCGCTGGAACACGGCGTGGATGTCGACAAGCCGCGCAATCTATCGAAGGCTGTCATCGAGGTGTAATTAAAGTCGGCGCTTTGCCCGGATTTGTCAGACACTATCTAGGGCCTAACCCGCCAACCAAGGACGCTTCCCTTCACTGCGCTTCCGCTCATGTTGCTGGTCTCGAGCAGAACCTCAAAGTGCGGAATCGTGCCATTGGGCCTTCGAATTCGATTGAGGAATGGCAGCAGTTGTGAATCGTCTGAAACAAAGTCCCAAGCGCACTCCGTGCCCGCCATGGAAGTGCCTTCAAGAATGAGCGCATCTCGATCTCCACCGAGATTTGGCAAATAGGCGACGATGCCGTAGACGCGATGCCGGGGATCTTCATACGCGGAGTTCCACTGATGCGCCTCGTTCCCTTGCGGGGACCGGTTGGAGACGGTAAATACTCCGCTTTTCCAGTTCTTTGAAATTACAAAGTTCATATTGCGCTCAAACAACTCAACCCAGGGATTGCCCTCCGCGGCCCCCAGCAGAATGACATTGCCTTGTTTGAGGTCGTTCGGCCTTACATCGCGCGCATAGCGCACCTCGAACTTGCTTTTTTCCGATCGAGCAATCTCTGTGATGGAACGGACTACTTCGAGGTCGACAATCGAGGTGTATCGTCGCCGGCCCAATTGGCTCGGCAGTGTCTCGCGAGCGTTCGGCGTCTTCGAACTTGTTTCCAGGTAGTCGCCTCTCAGATATTCAGCCAACCCCACGTCGCGGTTCATCGATGCCTCCGATATCACCAGCCCTGTATCGGAAGGAACAATTAAAGTTGGCTGTGCTGCGGAGAAGATCGGGATGGCGAAGGAATGAGCCGGCGCCGGGTTGGAGCCGCCGTTCGCGAGACCACCCCGGTCATGGACGAGTATGGCCACAATCCCAACGGCAAGAATCGCAACGAGGCACCAGGCTACCACGGCGCCTGAAGAGCGCGGCGCGGCGGCAACTCCCGGTTCGATGGTTGAGGCTGCTTCCGCGGTAACGCGCGATCCGGGAGAGACAACCGGGGGCGGGACTGAAGTCCGCGGCTCAAAAAGAGGAATGTATCCTCCCCGCGGGATCACGATCCGCGTCGATTCATCGGCGCCTTCTCCGCTGAAGTAGAGGTCGAGGCGTTTGCGCAGGCGGCTGGCCTGAGTGCGCACGATCCCGTCTATCGACGAGTCGTAGTCGAGCTGCCGATCAAAGACCGCCTCGCCAATCATCTGTTCATTGAGTTCCTTCCCTCGGCCCGCGAAGGTTCGGTGGCAGATGTACGTCAGGAGGCTCGACAGCCGTTCGCTCTTCGCGAAAGCGGAAGAGGCAAGAATGCGGCCCAGCAACTCGCGCCGCGGATCGGCCGCTGCGGGAACTGCCTCTGCGAAAGAGGTGGAGCCGGGTTTGTAACGGGCGGAAGGCATCACCAGGCTATTATTTTTAGTAAACCAGAGCGATATTACTCCAATGTAAATAGCGCTTTTAACACGGCATTCACTGTATCGGATACCGTTAAAGAACTGTAAATAGCAGATTTAAAATAACTTACAACGTGTATCGGAGTCGTCTCTGTGAATTGCTTTGGATCCCCGCCAAACCGGTGGTAGTTCTATGTCTGCTGATTATTCCGACAGCAAACATAGAACCCCGAAATCATCTTCATTCAGGAGATAGCCCATTATGATCAAAACTAAAGGTGGCATTGTGCCGGACGCGCAGAGTGCTGTCGCACCATCAGGAATCCACCGAATAGGCAGGACGCAACCTCACCTCTTTTGCATCTACCTGATTCTGTTTTGCGCTTCCGCCTTTGTTCCGGCATGGGGGCAATTCGACTCCGCATCGGTGCTCGGGACCATCAAGGACCCCAGCGGCTCGCCGGTCTCGTCCGCGAGCGTGGAGCTGCTGAATATCTCCAAGGGCGTGAGAGTAACCCGTCAGACCGGTGCCAGCGGCGACTACGAGTTCATTAACGTGCAGCCAGGCGACTACATGGTTACGGCCACGGCAGCCGGATTTGACAAGACGCAGACAGACCGGTTCACTGTGACGGTCGGCGCCCGGCAGCGTGTCGAGCTCACTCTTAAAGTCGGCACCGCCTCCCAGAGCGTGACGGTTACCGGAGCGGCCACCTTGCTGGAGACCGATTCCAGTGACCGGGGTGAGACCGTTCGCACCGAGGAGGCGGTCAACCTGCCGCTGAATGGCCGCGCCTATGCCGACCTCTCTCTGCTGGTTCCGGGTGTGCGCGAATCCTTGCTTGAGGTGCTCTCGTTGCCCAGCCGCGACGCCTCTTACAACGTCAACGGCCTGAATTCGATGACCAACAACTTTCAGCTCGACGGCATCGACAACAACGCGTACCAGAGTGCGAACCAGGGCTACTCGAACGAAGCGATTATTCCTTCGCCCGACGCGGTGCAAGAGTTCAAGGTTGAAACCGACAACTACAGCGCCGAATATGGCCGCGCCGGGGGAGCCATTATCAATGCAACAATCCGTAGCGGAACCAACCGATTCCACGGCGTTATCTACGACTACCTGCGCAACACTGTACTGAATGCCTACGGCCCGTTTATCGGCACAGGCGTGAAACCGACCCTGGTGCAGAATCAGTTTGGCGGCACGTTTGGCGGACCTATCAAACGGGATAAGCTGTTCTTCTTTGGCGACTATGAAGGCCTGCGCCACCTGGACCGCTCGATTCAGACGGCTGTGGTGCCGACCGCTGCCCAGGCGCAGGGCGTCTTTACGGACGCGAGTGGCAACCCGATTCCCCTGCGGAATCCGATTACCGGCACGCAATACCCCAATGGCGTCATCCCTGTCAGCGACCAGAGTCCCTTCGCGGCAAATGTGTTGAGCATCCTGCAGCAAGATGCGGCGCCCAACCAGAACGTCGCGGCGGGAGGAAGTAATTTTGTTTCAGCGCCGGCCAATACGGAGAATGTCAACAAGGGCGATGGCCGCATGGACTATTTCATCAGCCCGCGCGCAACCGCCTTTGCCCGCTACAGCCAGGGTTCCTGGGTGTACTTCCTGGCGCCCAATATTCCGGGATTGGCAGGAGGCAATAGCAACGGAACGCTCTACGCCTACACCCGGCAGATCGCCGGCGGCTATAACTTTTCTCCTACAACGAACTCCATTCTGCAGCTTCGTCTGGGACTGACCTGGACCAATAGCGGCAAGTCGCCGGTCAACATCGGCGCCACCAACCTGCTGGCGGAATACAACATTCCCAACATCCCGACCAACCCAAGCATCAGTGGCGGCCTGAACAGCCAGGCGGTCACCGGCTACTCGCAGTTTGGGCGCCAGACGACCAATCCCCAGTACACCGATCCCTACGATGTCAATCCCAAGGTGAATTACAGCCTTACAAAGGGCCGAAACAGCTTCAAGATGGGCGGCGAATATGGCTATCAGAACATGGCCATCTCCGACTTCCATCCCCAGGACGGCGAGGATATCTACGGCGGCCAGTTCAGCAACACCAAGACCACAGCGGCCACGGATGCCGTACACATTCAAGCCTATAATCTTGCCGACTTCCTGGTGGGCGCACGCAATAGCTATCAGCTCAACAATCTGGCCTCCATCGAATACGAGCGTCGCTGGTATATGGGCTACTTTCAGGACGACTTCAAGCTCAACAACAAGCTGACCTTCAACCTGGGAGCGCGTTATGAACTGGTGACGCCGCCCTGGGAAAAGAACAACCACCTGGCCAACTTCGATCCCACCACCGACACACTTGTTCAGGCTTCCGGCGGCTCGATCTACAACCGTGCCCTGGTCAATCTTGACAAGAAGAACCTGGTACCGCGCGTCGGCTTTGCCTACCAACTGGACTCGAAGACCGTGATTCGCGGCGGCTACGGAATCGGGACCATACATTACTTCCGCTTTGGCGGCGAGAGCACCCTGGGATATAACGGCCCGTACATTGTCGACGCCACCATCAACCAGACCCCGCCCTTCCCGGCGAACGGCGCCACGCAGCAGCTTTGCACCTCGTTGACGGAAGACCCCGGCACCTGCTTCCGCACCACGCAGTCTGGCTATGAAACCAACTTTGCCACTCCGCAGAACTTCTCCACGCTGGAAGCGGAGACGCGCTATATCCCCAGGACCTTTCCCGCGGCGTATGTGCAGGCATTTCACCTCACCGTGCAACGGGAGATCATGAAGAACACCACGTTTGAGGCATCCTACGTGGGTAGCCATGGCATTGGCATTCCCGTGCTCACCGACTACAACCAGGCAGCCACGGAACCGGCGAGCTGCGATTCGGGAGTCGGATGCCTCTCGCAACAGGCTCGCCGGCCCATCTCCACCTTTACCAACATTCTGACTGCTCTTCCCAAGGGCTACCTTGACTACAGCTCTTTGCAGACCAAGCTGGAACGGCGCTATAGCAACGGGCTCTACGTGATCAACTCCTTCACCTGGTCCAAGGCGGTGAACAATGCCTCGGCCGATCTGGAAACCTACGGAGGGGACGGATCGCTGGTCAACTTCTACAACCCGGCCGGAGACCGCGGCGTCTCCAGCTACAACCAGCCATTGAACGACACGTTGTCGATCATCGGCGATATGCCGTTTGGCAAGGGACGGATGTGGGGGCAATCCGCTCCAGCCTGGGCGCAGACTGCCCTGGGCGGCTGGCAGGTCACGCTGATCAATACGGTGACCAGCGGCCTTCCGATCAACCTGACCTACACTCCGGCGGCGGCGTATGTCGTGTCGAGCACCAGCGAGGTGTACTCGGTGCGGCCCAACCTGGTCAGCACCGCGGCGGCGGTCTATGCGCCCCGCTCTACGTGGCATAAAACAACCAGCGCGCTCGAGTACACTCTTCGCGGCCTTGACAGCCAACAGACCAACGGAATCGCGCCCCAGGTCAGCGTCCCCACGCCCAGCCAGTACTTTGGCAACGCGGGCCGCAACAACTTGAGCGGGCCGACTTTTGCGCAACTCAATCTCGCGTTGCACAAATCCCAGCAACTGTGGTCGGAGGCGAGCAAGATTGAATTCCGCATTGAGGCCTTCAACGTTCTGAATTCGACCAACTATCAGTACCCCGATAGTGCCGTCACCGATGGGGCGAGCTTCGGCTCCTACACCGCGGCGACCACCTATCCAGCGCGTGAGGTGCAGTTAGCGCTGCGCCTGGCGTTCTAACCCCCATCAATTATCGATTTCCAAGACGACCTGTATTCCACTCCGGCAAGCGCGATGCTTGCCGGGGTACTTACGCCTGAAAAGGCCGTGATTTTCTCCGGAGACTTCATTCATGTTTTCAAATCGGAACATCGCTGTCTGTACTGTTGTTCTATCCATCGCTCTTCCACCGTGCGCAACCGCTCAATCCTCTCCAAACGATACTGTGCGGATGAATCAGATTCAGGTAATTGGCACGCATAACAGCTATCACGTGGGCATCGCGCCGAGCGAGACAAAACTCATGCAGGCTCAAAATCCCGAGCGCTATAAAGTGCTCGAATACCGGCATCGTCCCCTCGACCAGCAGTTGTCTTCCGGCGTCCGGCAGATTGAATTGGACGTCTACGCCGATTCCCAGGGAGGCCGCTACGCACATCCCGCGGGGCCGAGGTTTGTTGCCGCGGCAGGTCTGCCGCCCGACCCGGATTTCGATCCGCAAGGTTTGATGAACAAGCCGGGTTTCAAGGTCATGCACGTGCAGGATTGGGACTATCGCAGCGTGTGCCAGCCATTCACTGCCTGCCTTCAGATCGTCCGCCAGTGGTCTCTTGCGCACCCTGGGCATCTTCCCATCTATATCCTGGTCGAGACCAAGCAGACGGACCTTCCCGCTCAATATCACGCGGTCGCAACTGAAAAATTCACCTCGGCTACCTTCGACGCGCTCGATGCCGAGATCCGCTCCGTATTTAAGCCCAGCGAACTGATTACTCCCGACGATGTACGCGGCAAGCATAAGACGCTGGAAGAATCGGTCCTGAGCAACGGTTGGCCGACGCTGGCATCCGCGCGGGGCAAAGTCGTTTTCCTGATGGATCAGCGCCCGGTTGGCCCTGTGTACTTGAACGGACATCCGTCGCTACGCGGAAGAGTGATCTTCACCAATGCGCAGCCCGGTGAACCCGATTGCGCATTTATTGAAGAGAACGACGGAACGCCCGAAGTCATCTCCGCTCTGGTTCAAAAGGGCTATCTGATCCGCACCCGGACGGACGAGGAGACTTTAGAGGCACGCGCCAACCAGACGGCCAAGCGCGACGCGTCACTCGCCAGCGGAGCGCAACTCCTCAGCACAGACTACCCGGCGTCGGAACCCGCGTCCTGGTCTGGCTATTCAGTAAGTCTTCCCGAGGGGGTAGTGGCCAGGTGCAATCCTGTGTTTAAGTCCACGTCCTGCACTGCCGCCGCTCTGACAGAAACCGGTCAACACTGAAACACGCATGGCCGTGGACCTCTCCCAGGGCTGTCAGCCGCAAATCTGCGGTTGTCTCCCGCCGAGAATGTTCATGGCTTGGAGTCTGGGGCATGCATTGGGAAAGAGATGTCACCCACTTGATAAATGACCTTGCGTGGCGAAACCGGCGTTGCGGGAACCTTGCCGTCGCGGGCGGCCGCATAAGCGCTGACCAAGGCGAGGCCCGCCGCCGCCATCGCCCGCGAGATCCTTGCCGAGATTGCTCAGCTAGGGAGGCTTCGACAGACTGGTCATCAATTGGGTTAGCAGCAAGTAACAAAGGAGACGGAGCAATGTTTCTTGCAGGATTGAAATTCGGGTTTGGCTTTCTAATCGGAATGAGCGGAGTGGTCGTCATCGGTGTGGCGTTGGTTGCGCTGGCCGAGTGGTTCAGGAATTGGTGGAAAGTCAAACGCGCCCGGCAAGGGAGAGCGGAGCAGGCGAAGCTCCGTAAAGAACTGGTAAATCAAGCGAGGTTTGTCACTGCACGACGCACGAAGGCGCTCATTCTGTGGCGCTCCCCTCGAGACGCTGAAGAGCGCGCGGAATCCTCAGGCCCAAGGATCGTGTACATTCGATAGGTTTCCCTGGCCGGTGGAAATGCAAGGAAAAGCCCTGCATGCAGTGCGTCGTTAACTGCGGACTCCGTGCATAAGGAAATGGAGTGGCAATAGTTGCCAGAATTGCTTACGGAGCCGCGCAGAAACTACCGCGAGACCCGTTATTTTCAGGGTCGATGGTTGTCAGAATAATTGTTTACGTCCACGGAACTCGCGCACCACATCGCCGGGATCGCGGTGCTCGCCGTCAATGGCTTCATTCATCGCGCGCATATCTTCGGCGGTGATCTTGCCGGCCAGCGCATCGAGAGCCTGTTGAATCTGCGGCCAGCGCTGCAGCGCATCCTGCCGCACCAGCGGAACCGCCTGGTATGGCGGAAAATAATGGCGGTCATCTTCAAGCGCTGTGAGCCCGAAGGCTTGAATCGGCCCGTCGGTCGAATTGCCGGCAATCATATCTACCTGATGCGCATTGAGCGCGCGATAGAGCAGGCCCAGATCCATCGTTCGTGGAGGCGCTGCGAACTTGAGTCCATACGCCTGGCTCAGGCCAGGCAGGCCGTCGGGCCGCTGCTCGAACTCATACCCCACGCCGAGGCGCCACTGCGGCGTGTACTGCGCAGCCTGGCTCAGCGTGGTCAGGTGTAGCTGCCGCGCATCTTCGCCGCGAATCACCATTGCGAATGTGTTCTCAAACCCAAGCGGTGCGGCAACGGCAATGCCGTAGCGCGAAGCGTAGAGCCGTCGCACTGTATCGAGAACATTCTGCGGATTTCGATCCACAGGCTGCTTGAGAATGGCCGTGAGCGCAGTGCCGGTGTATTCCACATAAGCATCAATGCGCCCGGAGACAAGCGCCTGATGGCAGATGTAGCTGCCTGCAAGATAAAAACGGCGCTCCACTTTGAGGTTCGATTTCGCCTCGATCTCCTGCGCCAGCAGTTCCCCTAAGACAACCTGCTCGGTGAAGTTCTTTGCGCCGATGACGGGATGATTTGCGCGCGGAGGCTCGCATCCGGAAAAGAGAATACAGATTGCCGCAGTAGCGAAGATGGTGAATCCACGCATCATCTTTCCGGAACCCGCAGCCTGCGCTCCAGAAGGCCAAGCGCGGCATCTGCTATCAACGCTAATCCTGCCGCCGGAATAGCCCCTGCAAGCACCAGCCGATTGTCGACAGAGGCCACACCGCGAAAGATCAGCTCGCCCAGTCCGCCAGCGCCGACAGCTGCTGCAATCGTGGCAATGCCGATGCATGTGACCGTCGCCGTACGAAGACCGGCGAGAATGAATGATGCCGCAAGCGGCAGCTCCACTTTGAAGAGTCGTTGTGTGCCGGTCAGTCCCATGGCCTGCGCTACATCCATCACTGCGGGATCAATGCCGCGAATGCCCGCATAGGTGTTGCGGAGAATTGGCAGGAGCGCGTATGCCGTGAGTGCCACGATTGCGATGCGCGCCGCGCGGTCCCCGAGCCACGGTAGCGGCAGCAGAAACCCGAACATTGCAAGTGAGGGAATGGTCTGCAGAATATTCGCTATGCCGATAATAGGCCGTGCCCACGCGGGTGAGCGCGTCAGCCACACTCCAACCGGTACGGCAATGGCCGTAGCAAAGAGCATGGCCGCTGCGGTGAGCCAGAGATGCTCAATGGTGAGCGAGAGGATTGTTGCCCCGTTCTGCTGGAGAAAAGACGAACTCATTCTTTCCTCCCGTGCGCGGGCTGGTCCGCTCCGCGATGAAATGCATGTAGATAGGCTTGCACCTCGGGCACTGTAGATTGCATGAATGCATCCGGAGCGAGATCGGCAATCACTTTGCCGCTGCTTAGCAGCACGATTCGATCGGCTAGATAGAGTGCTTCGTCCAGATCGTGCGTCACGAGCACGACAGTCTTGCCCATGCGCGTCATGAGATCGCGCATCATCTCCTGCATCTCCGCGCGCGTGAGTGGGTCCAGCGCGCCGAAGGGCTCATCCATGAGGAGCACGTTCGGTTCTGCTGCCAATGCGCGCGCCACGCCGACGCGCTGGCGCTGCCCGCCGGAAAGCTGATGCGGATAACGGTGGGCAAAACTTGCCGGATCAAGCCCGACGGTTTTCAGCAGCGTATGGCTCCGTTCAATGCGTTCCGCTCTCGGATGCCCTTCGGCCTCAAGAACGAGGCCCACGTTGCGTTCAACAGTGAAGTGCGGAAAGAGCCCCGACTCCTGGATCACGTAACCAATGCCACGGCGCAGCGCGATCAGGTCTGTATCGCGCACACTTCGGCCATTCACCAGTACGTCGCCGCTGGCTGCTTCCACCATGCGATTCACCGTACGCAGCAGCGTGGTCTTGCCGGAGCCGCTGCGGCCGAGGATTGCGGTCGTAGTTCCTTCATCGAAAGCAAGCGAAATGCCATCCAGCAGCAGCCTGCCCTGCTGCGTGGCAACGAAGAGATTCCGGAACTCGATGGCCGCGCTCATATCCTCGCACTTAGTGTACGAGCATTCGGCAGCAATCAGACCTCACCTTTGCTCAGCGCGCTGGTGCGAATGCCGTAAATCAGTACCGCGACATAGCATACTGCCACCACCGAGTAGCCGATGGCATAGCTGCCG
The DNA here is from genome assembly GCF_049510455.1 of Occallatibacter sp. GTDB lineage: Bacteria > Acidobacteriota > Terriglobia > Terriglobales > Acidobacteriaceae > Telmatobacter. The sequence goes on from NZ_JBEKYX010000016.1 coordinate 25,191, forward strand.
GTGTGCTTGGCGATCAGCCCTAAAATCGGAGGCACAATTGCCGCGCCCACAATCGACATGACGATGAGAGAGCTTGCCAGCTTTGTGCGCGGACCCAGGTCTCGCACGCCCAATGCGAAAATCGTTGGAAACATCATGGACATGAAGAAACTCGAAAGCAGCAAGGCACCCGCGCCAACAAAGCCGGGAAGAAAAACACCGATCGCAACCAGGAAAATGTTGATGGCCGCATAGAGAGCCATCATGCGCGAGGGATGAAACCATCGCATGACTGCGGTTGAAACAACGCGGCCCAGAAAGAACATGGTCAGATTGCCGGTGAGAAAAAACAGCGCAGCCTGCCGCTCGGAGATGCTTGTGTACTGCTTGACGTACGGGATGAACGCAGACCACGTGGCCACCTGCGCGCCGCAGTAGAAGAACTGCGTTACCGTTGCGCCCAGCACCTGCGCGGTGCTTAGCAGCGAAAAAATTTCGCGCACCACGCTGTGGCCCATGCCGGAGTCTTCATCGCGCGTCCCGGGAAAGCGCACCGCTGCGATGATGGCCGCAAGCGCGAGCACGCCGATGCCGATGCACACATACGTCGGCACCACGCGCATCAATTCGCCGTGCAGATAAGCAGCGTATGTGCCCTGCGCCTTCATCTCGGCCACGCGATTCGCCGGCAGCTCCACACCGGAAAAAATAAAAAACGTGCCGATGAGAACGCCGAAGATGGTGCCGGGAGGGTTGAATGCCTGCGAGAAGTTAAGCCGCCGCGCTGAGCTTTCCGGCGGGCCTGTCTGCGCGATAAAAGGATTGGCCGAAGTTTCAAGCGTCGCGGAGCCACAACCCACAAAATAAAGCGCAGTCAGCATGAGCCAGTAGCGCCCGATCACTGCGGCAGGCCAGAACATCAGCGTACCCGTGCCGAAGAGAATCAGGCCGAGCAGAATGCTGGTTTTGTAACCCCAGCGCCGCGCCGCCAGCGCCGCCGGAAGCGCCATGCAGAAGTAGCCGAAGAAAACGGCAGTCTGCACCAGTTGCGCTTCCAGCGGAGACAGCTCAAAAGATTTTCTGAACTGCTGTACCAGAATGTCGGTAAGGTTATTCGACATTCCCCAGATGAAAAACAGCACGGTGACAAGCGCGAAAGGCAGAAGCTGCCCTGCGGGAAAGAGCTGGCCCGCATCATGTGCCCCGGATTGAGTTGAGAGCGGCTGTGTCGTCATGGGTCTCACGCTCACGCTGATTCGAGAATGACGTTCGAGTATTGTGCCGTGCCTGCGGTGCGAATCAGACCAATCGCCGCAGGCACACGCAGCTTGAACTCCACATGCGGCTCAAACTCAATGGATGGCAACATGCGGGCGAATGCCTGCATCAACTCCGGTGGATTATGCTCGCGGAACTCTGCCGCCATCCACGCTTTGCCGATGATGAAGTTCGGCACAAGGGCCTCAAGCACCTGCAGCACGGTCGGCACTTCATCCACCAGTGTGATGTCCACTGTCTCAATCTGCGGCCAGAAGGGAAATCCGCGGTCCGCAATGACCAGCGTGTTTGTATGCCGCACGCGGCTGAGCAATGAGTTGATCCGCGGATTGAGAATTCCTGTACGAAGCATTGCTGTCCTTTCGGGTTACGCCTGTGCTGTCTCCTGCTTCGTCCGATTCCGCAATGAGCCTATGCCATCAATTTCGATGATCATCTCTTCGCCATCGCGCAGCCAGCGCTGCGGTGTGCGGCCCAGGCCCACCCCCGGCGGCGTGCCGGTGCTGATAAGATCGCCTGCTTCCAGCGGAGCAATGCTCGAGATGTATGCAATCAGCTCGGGTATGCGAAAGATCAGGTCGCGCGTGTTTGCGTTCTGCATCACTTCGCCGCTCAGCGTGAGCCGAATGCCCAGCGCATGCGGATCGGCAATCTCCTCGCGCGTCACAATCACCGGCCCCATCGGCGTAAACGTGGGAAAGCTCTTGCCCAGCGTCCATTGCGAAGTGGCGAGCTGCACATCGCGCGCGCTCACATCATTCACAATCGTGTAGCCAAAGACATGCTGCTCCCAGTCCTCCGGCTTGATGCGAAATCCCGGCTTTCCAATCACCACAGCCAGTTCCGCCTCATAGTCGGTCTGCGTTGCGTTCGCGGGCAGCAGAACGTCGGCATCCGGGCCACAGAGTGAAGACGTCAGCTTTAGAAATACCGTTGGCACAGCTTGCACCGCCATCTTTGACTCAGCCGCGTGTTCACGATAGTTGAGGCCAATGCCAAAAATTCTCGGAGGATGCAGCAGAGGCGCAAGCAGTGTTACATCGCTCAGCGGAATCGCCGTGCCATCGAACCTCGGCTCCGCGTTTCCGCTTGCAATCAACGCCAACGCATCATCGCCGCCTGTCGCAGCGAGCGGTTTTACCGTCGCGTCTTCCAGCACTCCGCCGCGAACATCTCCGTTATGCCGAAACGTGATCAGCTTCACTCGCTTCTCCCTTCCACTCCGCGCCTTCGGGATACGCAAACCGCTCCAGCGATTCCTTCAGAACGTCGCCGTTGTATCCCGGCGCTTGGGGCAGCAAGTAGCGGCCTCTGCGAACTACCACCGGATGCACAAAATGCTCATGCAGGTGATCCACAAACTCCAGCACGCGATTCTCCAGCGTGGCGGAAACGCCAAGATAATCAAAGATCGCCAGATGCTGCACAAACTCGCACAAACCAACGCCGCCTGCGTGTGGGCACACCGGCACGCCAAACTTTGCCGCCATCAGCAGGATCGCCAGGTTCTCATTCACGCCCGCCACGCGGCAGCTATCAATCTGGCACACATCGATTGCGCCCGCCTGCAGGAGTTGCTTGAACATCACCGCGTTGTGGCAGTGCTCACCCGTTGCAATCCGCACCGGCGCGGCCTCGCGACGAATCCGCGCATGGCCCAGAATGTCATCCGGGCTGGTCGGCTCCTCCATCCACCATGGGTCAACTTCGCTCAACTGCAGCGTGCGGCGAATGGCCTCCTCGACACCCCATTTCTGGTTCGCATCCACCATCATGCGGTTCTGCGCGCCAATCTCCTCACGCACAATCCGCGCTCGCCGCAGATCGTCTTCCGGCTCGCCGCCCACTTTCAGCTTGAAGTGCGTCCACCCATCGGCAAGCGCCTCATGGCACAGCCTGCGAATCTTCTCTTCGCTGTAGCCGAACCAGCCAACGGAAGTTGTATATGCGGGATAGCCGTTTTCTTCGAGAAACGTAATCCGCTCCGGCTGGCCCAGCTTTGCCTTGCGCAGAATCTCCAGCGCCTCTTCGGGTGAAAGAGCATCGGCAATGTAGCGGAAATCAATCGCCGCCACAATCTGCTCCGGCGTCATATCGGCCAGCAGCCGCCATACCGGCTTGCCCTCGGCCTTGGCGTACAGGTCCCACACCGCATTCAGCACCGCGGCCACAGCCAGATGAATCACGCCCTTCTCCGGCCCCAGCCAGCGGAACTGCGTGTCGCCAATCAGCCTGCGATAAAAGCCATTCAGGTCCGCCGTGATCGAATCGAGCGTCCGCCCAACGGCAAAAGGTGCCAGATGCTTGAGCGCTGCGGTGACAAGCTCCGTGCCGCGGCCCAGCGTAAAGGTCAGCCCGTGGCCTTCAAGTTCTGAATCCGTCTCCAGCACGCAGTAAGCCGCCGAATAATCGGGGTCGGTATTCACCGCATCGGAACCAATCTGTTCGCGCGATGTGGGAAAGCGCAGATCGACAATGCGCGCCCCGGTGATGGTAATCGATTTCAAAAAGCTCTCCTCAGATTGGCTTGCAGGCTATCGCACGCAGTCTACCGTGTTTGAGCAGATCATGTCAGTCGCCATCGCTCGCATTTGACAAGCCCCTAAACCTCGCTTTACAACTCAATCGAAGTCGCATCAAAAATCGAGTCAAGGAGCGCGCGTGTTCAGACTAGCGGAGAGGCGGGTCGTCGTCACCGGCGCTGCCAGCGGAATCGGACTTGCCATTGCCAGGCTTTTTGCGTCTTCCGGAGCCTCGGTCGCGCTCGTCGATCTGAATGCAGACAAGGTTGCGGAAGCTGCGCAATCCATCGCAGCCGCAACCGGCGCCATTGCCGCCGGCATTGCGTGCGATGTATCGAGCCCCGAGAGCGTCGAGCAGGCCTTCGCTCAGGTGCCGCAGCTTCTCGGCGCAGATGCGGACACGCTCGTCAACTCCGCGGGCATCGCGCACATCGGCACAATACTCACCACCACGCCTGCCGATCTCGACCGCCTCTATAACGTCAATATTCGCGGAACCTACCTCACCATGCAGGCTGCGCTCAAGCCCATGCTCGCCGCTGGCCGCGGCGTCATTGTGAATATGGCCTCCATCGCCGGCAGCTCCGGCATTCCGGATCGCTTCGCTTACTCCATGACCAAGGGCGCGGTTCGCGCCATGACGCTCTCGGTCGCGCGCGATACCATAGCGCAGGGTATTCGCTGTAACTGCATCTCTCCGGCACGCGTACACACGCCCTTTGTCGATGGCTACCTGGCAAAGAATTATCCCGGCCACGAAGCTGAGCAGATGAAGGTTCTCGCTGCTGCGCAGCCCATCGGCCGCATGGGCACGCCTGACGAAATCGCGCAGCTCGCGCTGTATCTCGCCTCTGACGAGGCCAGCTTTATCACCGGCACGGATACGCTCATCGATGGCGGCTTCATGAACCTGCGCTGAGCGCCCGCGTAGTCGAACTGGAAGTGCACAACCAGACAGGAGCGACTGTGGACCTCGGAATCAAGGATCATCTCATCCTCGTCACAGGCGGCGGCTCCGGCATCGGCGCAGCCATCACGCGCGCCTGCCTTGCGGAGGGCGCGCGCGTCGTTTCCCTGGGCCGTATTACAGAAGCTGTCCGCCACTTTCGCTCGGAACTTGAAGCCGAAGGCAGTTCCTGCGAATTCATGGATGCCGAACTGGGGGACGCTTCGCAATGCCGCCGCGCCATCGAGCACATCCAGGAGCAATATGGCCGCCTCGATGGCCTGGTGAACAACGCCGGCGCCAATGATGGCGTGAGCCTTGAGCACGGCAGCCCGGATCGTTTTACCGAGAGCCTCCGCCACAACCTGCTGCACTATTACGCCCTCGCGCATTACGCGCACCCGCTGCTTAAAGAAAGCAAAGGCGCGATCGTTAACATCAGCTCCAAAGTGGCGCTCACCGGCCAGGGCGGAACAAGCGCCTACGCCGCCGCCAAGGGCGCACAGCTTGCCCTCACGCGCGAGTGGGCCGTGGAGCTGCTTCCCTTCGGCATCCGCGTCAACTGCGTTCTCCCCGCGGAAGTCATGACGCCGCTCTACCGCACCTGGATCAGCACGCAATCTGACCCCGAGGCCGCGCTCAAGCGCATCGAGGAGCGCATTCCGCTCGGCCATCGCATGACGGAGGCCGCAGAAATCGCCGCCATGGCCGTCTTTCTTCTTTCGCCCACGCAATCCGGCCACACCACCGGCCAGCAGATCGTCGTCGATGGCGGTTATACGCATCTCGACCGCGCCATTACTTAACCATCTGTCGTTGCAGAGTGTGTTACTCTGCCGTTCCGTGAGGGGAGTGTGAGAATGCGCTTCACGAAAACCATCCCGATACTTTTCCTGCTTGCCGGATTCGCCGGATCAGGCGCTGCCCAGCAGCCTGGCCAGCCGCAGTTCAAGATCGATTCCACCAATCGCACGCTCTCCGTCTCTGCCTCGGAGACTGTCTCCGTCGAGCCGGAGGTTGCGATCCTGCATATCGGTTTCTCCACGCAGCCGAACGATGCAAAGGCCGCTTATCCCGAGGGCGCACGCACTTCGAATACCATCATTGACGCTGTGAAGCAGGCCGGAGTTCCGGAGACGGACATTCGCAGTGAGCGGCAGTATCTTGACCGCGACTGGAGCACCAAGCAGCACAAGTACAGGCTGACACAGCAGTGGACGGTGCGGGTTTCGCCCGAACGCGTAGCCGAAGTTCTCGACACCGCGATCAATGCCGGAGCCACTTCAAGCGGTGAGATCGAATGGACCGTGAAGGACGAAAAGGCGCTCGAAAAGGACGCGCTCAACAAGGCCGCTGAGCGCTCTCGCGAGACTGCTGCTGTGCTGGCCAAGGGCATGAATGTCCGGCTCGGCAATCTCATCTATGTCACGAATGAGCTCAGCGGCGGCGGTGGAGTTGGCGGGCGCGTCATGGCATTTTCGGCAGGTGCGGTTGATCAGAAGGTTGCAGCTCCTCTCGCCATCGAACCACATAAAGTCACTCGCACGGCCACCGTCTACGCTGTTTTTGCTATCGAATAGACATCGTTTTCGTGCAGCCTGTGTTACTCTTCCGTCCCGTGAGGAAAGTGCGATGATGCGTGTCAAAAAAATCGTTCCAATCCTATTGGTTCTGGCCGGATTCGCAGGAGTAACTTCAGCGCAAAGCATTCAGGTCAACCGCGACAACAAGACCATCACCATCAACACCTCAGACGAAGCGACCGCCATAGCAGACATTGCCGCTGTGACCATCGGATTTCAAATTTATGGGTCGGATTCGCAAGGCACTTATGCGGATGGCGGTAAGCTCTCGCACGCAATCATGGATGCCATGCGGAAGCTCGGCATAAAAGACGAAAATATCGAAAGTGCAGGGCAGGGCCTGGAGCACAACTCGAATTTTGATGACAAAACTCTGGCCGATGAGCGCGCAAAGAAACAGTTCATGTTTCATCAGTCGTGGACCATCTCCGTTCCACCAGTCAACTCAGCAGAAGTCATTCGCGTAGCCATTGCCGCGGGAGCCAATGAAAGCGGAGGGATCGAGTGGCGTTTCGCAGATAGGAAGTCGCTTCAAGCAAAGGCCGCTGCCAACGCACTTGTTAAAGCACGTGCAGTCGCTGAAGAAATGGCCGAAGGCCTGCACGTCAAACTTGGCGCTCTCATCTATGCCAGCAACGAAATGCCCAGGGTTGCCATGTTCCGCCGTATGGGAGTTATGAATACGGAGAGCGCGTCTGTCGCCTCCTCCTCTCCTTCTGTGGCTGCTGCCCCTTTAGAAATCCGTCCGCAGACCATCCGGGAAGAAGCCACCGTCTACGCCGTCTTCGCCATCGAATAGGAATCCACGAATCCATCTCAAGTGCCGCGCATCTTTAAATAGTCGTTAAAACGATAATCTTCGTAGCGAATTTCGCCGGAGGGAGCCATATGTCTCAGTCCACGCCACGCCAGCCCTCCATTTTTCTGCCCCACGGCGGCGGCCCGTGTTTCTTCATGGACTGGACATGGGGTCCGGCGGATACCTGGCACGCAACCGGGCGCTTTCTTGCCGGCATCGCGGCCACGCTGCCTGCACCGCCGCGAGCTCTGCTCGTCGTCAGCGGCCATTGGGAGGAGCCTGCCTTCACGGTGAGCACAACGGCCTATCCTGAACTGATCTTTGACTACAGTGGGTTCCCGCCGCACACATACAAGCTCACCTGGCCCGCGCCTGGTGATCCGGAACTCGCACATCAGGTCCACGCGCTGCTCAAGGATGCCGGTCTGCCAGCAGCTGAAAGCTCCTCGCGCGGTTACGATCACGGTGTCTTTGTGCCGCTCAAGGTCGCCTTCCCGCAGGCGCAGATTCCCGTCGTCACGCTTTCGCTGACTACTTCGCTAGACCCGGCACTGCATATCGCCGCCGGTCGCGCACTCGCGCCACTGCGCGACGAAGGCGTGCTGATCGTGGGCAGCGGCATGAGCTTCCACAACCTGCGCGCCTACATGCATCCGGAGACCGGGGATCGCGCCCGCGCCTTTGAGCGCTGGCTTACGGAAGCCGTCGAGCAGCCCGAGCCAGCCCGTACCGCGCAGCTCTCCGCCTGGTCTCATGCACCCAACGCCGCCTTCGCGCATCCGCGAGAGGAGCATCTGATTCCGCTCATGGTTGCCGCCGGCGCAGGCGGAGACGCTCCCGGCACGCGCATCTTCAGCGATGAACCAATGGGTGCCGCGATCAGCGCGTTTCGTTTCGATGGCTGAGCTGCTGGACTCATCAGCTGCGTTCGCGCTCCAAGACTTCAGCCCAGCAGCTCCTCAATCTCCCCGCGCAGCTTCCCCGGATTCACATTCGGCCCGTGCCGGCTCACCACGTGCCCGCTCCGCCCAATCAAAAATTTCGTGAAATTCCACGGTATCCGCCCAATGCCGAAGAGGCCCGGTTTCTCGCGCTTCAGCCACCTGTAAAGAGGATGCGCGCTTGCGCCATTCACATCGATCCTGGCAAAGACCGGAAAGCTCACCCCATAATTCCGGTCGCAGAACGCAGCAATCTCCTCCGCGCTGCCCGGCTCCTGCTTGCCGAACTGATTGCACGGAAACGCCAGCACCTCAAATCCTTGTCCGTTATACAGCTTGTATAGCTTTTCCAGCGCCGCATATTGCGGCGTAAAGCCGCAATGCGAGGCCGTATTGACCACCAGCAGCACGCGGCCGCGAAAATATCCCAGGCTCAGCGGCTGCCCGTCCAGCAGATCGGCAGAGAACTCGTAAATCGAGCCGGCGTCTTCCATCGACCCCTATTATGGACGCCTTGGAGGCGCAGGTCGATAGATTTGCGATGCCCTGTTTGCGGTCGCTGCGTCTAACCGCAAGCAGCAGAAACTATCACTGTGCCGGAGCGGGCTATCCGCCTCTTCCGGCCGGTTTCGCTCCGGTAGACTAGGAGGGTTGGCTTTGTCATTCCTCCCGTGCGGTTTGGGCAGGGGGACCGCCGTCCAATATAATCGTCTTTCCGCCTGCGGCCGGACAGAATTTTTGTTTCGTAATGAGGGTGTGCTTATTTTTCCCGTGAAATTGAACTTAGGAACGCAAGACGACGGCATGTGCTCGCCGCAGGGTCCGGGCCCGGTTTCCTTCCCGGCCTCGCATCCGGTGAAGAACCTGCACATCTACTTTTCTACCCGCGTCGCAAGCCGCTTCACCGCGCGCCTGCTCGCGCTCATTCTTCTTGTCTTTACCGCTGGAATCGCATTCGCGCAGAACGCCGGCCAGACCGTCGAACTGATCCGCGTCATCGGTAACCGCCGTATCCCCAAGGAGACGATCCTTGCCCGGCTGTTTACCCACCAGGGCGATCAGTACGATCCCGTCTCCATTGAGCGCGACTTCAACTCGCTCTGGAACACCGGCTACTTTGAGAACCTCCGTATTGAGCGCGAGGACTCCGAGAAGGGTGTCATTCTGAACGTCTACGTGACGGAAAAGCCCACCATCCGCGAAATCAACTACAAGGGCAACAACTCCGTCTCGAATTCCGACATCCTCGACCGCTTCAAGAAGGAAAAAGTCTCGCTCTCGGTGGAAAGCCAGTACGACCCCACCAAGGTCAAGCGTGCAGAAGCTGTCATCCGCACGTTGCTCGCCGAGCACGGCCACCAGTTCGCAACAATCACCACGACCATCAAGACCATTCCGCCGGCCTCCGTCCAGGTCAACTTCAATATCAAGGAAGGTCCCACGGTCAAAGTCGGCAATATCCGCTTCACCGGCAACACGCATGTCAGCTCTCTGCTGCTGCGCCGGGCTATGGCCAACCTCAAGCCGGTCGGCATTCCTTACTCCATCTTCTTTGAAAACCTCTTTCCCAAGACATTCGACTCCTCCAAACTTGAAGAAGACTCCGAGCGTGTTCGCCAGGCCTACCGCGACAAGGGCTACGCCAACGCCGCTGTTGAAGAGCCGCATACGCAGATACGCGATGAGGGCGGCCTGAACTTCTTCACCTTCCGCCCCAACACCGGCAAGCGCGTCGATATCCTCATGCCCATCGAGGAAGGCGCGCGCTATCGGCTCGGCTCCATCACCTTTACCGGCAACAAGGCTGTAAGCAACGTCAAGGCGCTCCGCGCCACATTCGCTCTCAAGGATGGCGACTGGTTCAGCGCCACAGCCATGCAGAAGGGCCTTGAAAGCCTGAAGAAGGCTTACGGCCAGCTCGGATACATCAATTTCGCCGGCATTCCCGAGCCCAAGTTTGACGATGTCAACCACACCGTCTCGCTCAATATCGACATCGATGAGGGCAAGCCCTTCTATGTCTCCCGCATCGAGTTCACCGGCAACACCACGACTCGCGACAAGGTCATCCGCCGTGAGCTGATGCTGGAAGAAGGCCAGGTCTACAACTCCAATCTCTGGGAGTACAGCCTGCTGCGCCTCAACCAGCTTGAATACTTTGAGCCGCTCAAGGTGGATCAGGACTCGGAAGCGCACCAGGATACTGAGGCCGGCACCGTCGACCTGCTTCTCAAGGTGAAGGAGAAGGGCAAGAACTCCATTGGCCTGAACGGCGGTATCAGCGGCCTTTCGGGAGCCTTCCTTGGCGTCAACTACCAGACCAATAACTTCCTCGGTCTTGGCGAAACACTCAGCCTGCAGGGCAACCTGGGCAACGTCAGCCGCCAGTTCCTCTTCGGCTTCACGCAGCCCTACTTCCGCAACCGCCCGATAAACTTCGGCTTCCAGGTCTTTGACACCAAGCAGGACTACAACTCCGCTAAGAACTATCAGGCCACCACGGGCCAATCCGTCAACCTGACGGCGGCGCAGCAATCTCTCACGCAGAACTACAACCAGGCATCCAGGGGCTTCAACTTCTCTCTCAGTTACCCGCTCAAGCGGCATAACTTCCAGAGTTTCGGGCTTACCTACTCCTTCGCCGATTCAAATATCACTGCTTTCAGTACCGCTTCGTCCACCTACTTCCAGACCATCGCCTTCCGGTCCGGCATTCAGGGGTCCAATGCGCTCGTCGGCATCCAGAACAGCTCGGCTTCGTTCACTTACAGGCTCAACACTGTGAACAATCCCATGAAGCCGCGTACCGGCAAGGAGTATACGGCAGCCTTCCAGTTTGCCGGTATCGGCGGCAACCTGCGCTACTTCACGCCTGCAGTGGCTTACAAGAGCTACCGCTCCATGCACTACCTGCAGCCGCGCGCGGATGGCCGCAACGTCCTGGCGTTCCGTGCACAGCTTGCTTACATTCAAGGCTTCGGCGGAGACGTGGCTCCGCCCAACAACCGCTTCTTCTCCGGCGGCGAAAACGATCTGCGCGGCTTCGATATTCGCGGCGCCACGCCCTATGGCTACATCCCCAATCGCGTGAACATTCAGCTCACCAACCCTGATGGAACCTGCGTTCCACGCGACGTGACCAACCCACAGCTAAACCAGTGCCTTCAGGTGCCGATTCCGGTCTACGGCATCGTCTCCATCGGCGGCGACACACATTTCAGCTCCAACACCGAGTACCGCATCCCGGTCGCCGGCCCGGTCGAATTCGATTTCTTTGAAGACTTCGGTATCGATGCAGTCACCAACCGCGGCCAGCTCAAGCAGAGCCCCGAGGGCTTCGCCTCCCTCACCGCTCCGCTCTACGGCTGCCCGGTCTATAACAACGGCTCCTGCCAGGGTGGCATACCTGGCTCGGAGGTGGGTTTCGTCCGCAATATCCACCCCGTTGAGGGAACCAACTTTGTTCCGCGCATGTCGGTCGGCGGCCAAATCTCCGTCCTCATGCCGATCATCAATGCGCCTTTCCGGCTCTACTACGCATATAACCCGCTGCGCCTCTATGAGCGGCCTTTCTGCAACTCGGTTCTCTCCACCGGAAAGAACATGTCCTGCTCCGCGCAGCTCATCACCCGCGATATGTTCCCGCCGGGTGGCGCAGGCGACTATACCTACTCGGAAGTCATGGCCGGATATGGCGCGCAGAACCTCTTCCGCGAACCTCGCAAGACCTTCCGCCTGACGGTCTCCACTACGTTCTAAGGCAAGGACAAGAGATAGGGGCAGGGTCAAGAAAGCAAGGGGTGCGGCGCAAGCCGCGCCCCTTGCTTTTGCCTGACACAGGATGTCCCACCCTCGCCGCGTATTTGTGGGCGGGGTGGCGATACACTCCATCCATGTGAGGAACCCGCTTTTGTTCCCGCCGTTGCAGTTGCTTTGTCCCTGTTTCCTTGTCCCTTTTCTCCGCTTTCTCGCCAAAATTAACCTGCCGCCCCTTTGACGCCCCCAACCCCAGCCTCTTATAATCCCCTCAGTAAGTTCCAGCTGTGTGTGCCGTCTGTGTCTTTGCCGTTAGCGTCACTTCTGGCGCATCGCCTTCCCTGAAGACCAGCACGTTTCAGAGGCAGTTCGGAGCCTTTTTCGCGCTCCGGCGTCCAAGCTGCAGGAACGCCATAAGGAGTTTTTGATTCGCATGAAGCGTGTATCCGCAATTGCCGCCGTTTTTGGCGCCGCTCTTACCGTGGGAGCAGCCGGAAACGTCACTGCCCAGACCCCTGCCGCCGCGCCCGCTCCGGCATCCGCCAAGGTTGCCGTCATCGCCTTCCAGACCGCTGTTACGGCTACAAACGAGTTCCAGCGCGACTTCGGCGACGTGCAGAAGAAGTTTGAGCCGCAGCGCTCCCAGCTTCAGACGCTGGGCAATGAAGTGGATTCGCTGACCAAGCAGCTTCAGGCCCAGGGCGCTAGCCTCGGCGATGCCGAGCGCGCCAGCAAGGCCAAAACCCTCGATGACAAGAAGAAGGCGGCCCAGCGCCTCGCCGAGGATGCCAATAACGACTATCAGCAGGCCATCCAGGAAACCTTCGGCAAGGTTGCGCAGAAGGTGGAGGAGCTTCTGGAGGGCTATTCCAAGCAGCAGGGCTTTACCTTGGTGATCGACGAGTCGCAGGACCAGCAGCAGGCTCCGCTGGTGCTCTACCGCGCCGATACCGTGGACATCACCAAGGTCGTTGTGGACGCTTACAACGTCAAGTCCGGCGTGCCCGCGCCTCCGCCGCAGGCTCCCAACGCTCCGGCGCCCACTGCCCGTCCCGCCGCCAAGACGCCGCCGGCCAAGTAACTGTGCCGCAGCCTCAGCGCCGCCCCGGAAAGCCATATCGGTTTTCCGGGGTTTCGCTTACGCGGTCCGCCAAATCTGAGTCCAAGCAGCAATTTTCAAGGAGTTTTCAACCGAAATGAAGCGTACGATTGCACTTGCCGCGCTGGCGGTTTCCAGCTTGTTTCTCGCCCCCGCTCTGACGCAAGCGCAGACGCCCGCCGCCCCGCTTCCAGGCGCACCCCGCCCCGCCGCGGCTCCCACTGGCTCTTCGCAGATCGCCCTCATCGCCTTTGAAGTTGCAGTCAGCAGAACCAATGAGTTCCAGCTCAAGCTGTCGGACCTGCAGAAGAAGTGGGCACCCAGGCAGCAACAGCTCAAGGCCGCCGGCGACGATCTGGACACCCAGACCAAGCAGCTGCAGGCTCAGGCCGATAAGCTCTCCGAAAGTGAACGCGCCACCCGCACCCAGGCTATTGAAGAGAAGCGCAAGGAACTCCAGCGCTCCTTTGAGGATGCCCGCAACCAGTATCAGCAGGATATACAGGGGATTCTCTCCGGCGTGGAAGAGAAGTTCTTCGATGTCATGCGCGAATATGTGGAGAAGAACGGCTACACCCTGGTACTGAACATTGCTCCCCAGAGTTCGCCCGTAATATATGGCGTCGACTCCACCAACATCAGCGAACCTGTGGTCGCGGCCTACAACGCGAAATCCGGAATTCCGGCGCCTCCGCAGCCCGCCGCTTCTACCCCCGCGGCGCCCAAGCCCGCAGCTCCTAAGCCCGCGCCCAAACAATAGTTAGAAGCCCTTTCGGGTCGATTCAGAGCCGGAGCCGAGGCTGCATTTAGCGCCTCAGCTCCGGTCTAGCATTTAGGGGAACTTTTCTCTCGCAGCGCAAGCTCCGGCCTGTGGAAAAGATGTGAAAAAGCATTCGGGCGTTCCCGAATTATTCCTGTAATTTCCTCTTGCCGAGCAATATAAGATTCTGTTAATACGCGTAAGTCCTTATTTATCTTACAAAAATCGCCATTCGCGCCTGGGTATTCTCCCCTGCCGCCCACTTTGAGCAGATTCCCACTTTCGGAACGCTTTCCACAGGTGCCAAAAAACAACTTATAACACTCACGCGCATTCATGCGCCTGAAAATTGGCTATTTTTGCTGATCTTCGCCCACGCGGAGCACGGCCAGAAACGCCTCCTGCGGAATGTCCACCTTCCCAATCCGCTTCATGCGTTTCTTGCCCTCTTTCTGTTTGTCGAGCAGTTTACGCTTTCTCGATATGTCACCGCCGTAACATTTTGCGAGAACATTTTTCCTGAGCGCGCTCACCGACTCACGGGCAACGATCTTTGCCCCAATCGCGGCCTGAATCGCCACCTCGAACTGCTGCCTCGGAATCAGCTCGCGCATCTTCGCCACCAGCGCTTTGCCGCGCTCGTAAGCAAAATCCCGATGCACGATAATCGACAGCGCATCCACCGGCTCGCCGCTAACCAGAATGTCCATCTTCACCATCGGCGAAGCCCACGATCCGGCAAGCTGATAATCCAGCGACGCATACCCGCGTGAAACCGACTTCAGTCGGTCGTAAAAGTCCAGAACGATCTCGTTCAGCGGCAACTCGTAGGTCAGCAGCACCCGCGTCGGTGTAGCGTACTCAAAATTAACCTGCTTGCCCCGCTTTTCTTCCACCAGCTTCAGAATCCCGCCCACATACTCTTCGTTCGTCAGAATTTGCGCCTTGATCACCGGCTCGCGGATGGTTTCGATATTCGTCGGCTCCGGCCAGCGTGAAGGATTATCGACCTCCAGTTCGCTTCCATCCGTCAGCGTGATCTGGTATCGCACGCCCGGCGCCGTCGTAATCAGGTCCAGCTCATACTCGCGCTCCAGCCGCTCCTGAATAATCTCCATGTGCAGCAGGCCCAGAAAGCCGCAGCGAAACCCGAAGCCCAGCGCCACGGAACTTTCCGGCTCAAAGAAGAACGACGAATCATTCAGCCGCAGCTTCTCTAGCGCATCTCTCAGCAGCGCGTGTTCATGCGAGTCCACCGTATACAACCCGGAGAAGACCATCGGCTTGAGTTCTTCAAAACCCGGCAACTGCGCTGCGGCAGGCGTGGCGTCGTCCGTAACCGTATCGCCAATCTTTGTGTCGCCTACGTTCTTGATGGTGGCTCCAAAGAAGCCAACCTCGCCCGCGCGCAGTTCGCCAATCTCCACTGGCTTCGGCGTCAGCACACCCATCGAATCAATATCGAAGACCTTGCCATTGGACATGAACCGAATCCGCTGGCCCTTCTTCATCGTGCCCTGCATCACGCGCACCAGCACAATCACGCCACGGTATGCATCGAACCACGAGTCGAAGATCAAAGCCTGCAGCGGCGCATCCGGATCGCCTGTGGGAGGCGGCAGCCTATGCACAATCGCTTCCAGCACATCCGCCACGCCCTGTCCCGTCTTCGCGCTCACAGGAATCGCATCTGTCGCATCCAGGCCCACAGCCTGCTCAATCGCTTCCTGCGTTCGCAAAATATCCGCGGAAGGCAGATCGATCTTGTTGATCACCGAAATGATTTCGAGTCCATGATGAATCGCCAGGTACGCATTCGCCAGCGTCTGCGCTTCCACTCCCTGGCTCGCATCCACCACCAGCAGCGCGCCCTCGCATGAGGACAGCGAGCGCGAAACCTCGTAGCTGAAGTCCACATGCCCCGGCGTGTCGATCAGATTGAGCTGATACGTCTGCCCATCCTTCGCCTTGTACATCATGCGTACGGCGTGGGCCTTGATCGTAATGCCGCGCTCGCGCTCAAGGTCCATCGCATCGAGCACCTGCGCCTGCATCTCACGCTGGGTCACCGAGCCGGTCAGTTCAAGCAGGCGGTCGGAAAGCGTCGACTTTCCGTGGTCGATGTGGGCAATGATGGCGAAGTTGCGTAAGAGGCGAGATTCCATTCTGTAGGCGTGGTGAACATTTCCCGCGGCAGAGGCCGCGTCTCAAGTTGTGCGGATTGATTCCGCTTAGCGTCAAATACTGTGGTCGCTCACATCGGGCGGCCGCGTTTTCGGCGCTTTTTCGAGCAGTTCTCCCTTGCCATAGCTTATCATCGGCAAAGGGTCATCCCGCGCTTATAGAGGAAGAGCCACGCAGCACAGGGAAGCATGAAGGGGTTTTTTTTGAGCAGGATTTTTGGCGCAGGATCTTTCTTTTTGCCTGTCGCCCGCAGAGTGCTGGTGGCATTCGCCGCGCTTGCATCCGTGTCCGCGCTCCCGTGCTTTTCGCAGCAGCCGCTCTCGGCGCAGGCCCAGCACCAGCAGCAGCTCCAGCAACTCATCCAGCAGGTCAATGTGGCCTACGCCGCCGGCGACGCCGATTACCGCAAGGGCCAACTCGCGGAAGCCAAGGTAGAGTTCGATCACGCCGTAGACCTCATGCTCTCCAGCAGCTTCGACATCAAGAGCGATCCCGCGCTTGAGGCTGTCTTCAATCGCATCGTGGACAACATTAATGGCCTCGAGATGGATGCGCTCAAAGAGGGCAACGGCTTTGCTCCACCTGTGGAGCCCACGCCGGCAGATGTAGCGGCAGACGTCACCTTCGGCACAGTGGACCCCAACATCCTCGCCAAAGCCAAGACGCAGCTCGCCACCACCAAGTCGGATCTTCCAATGGTGGTCAATGAGTACGTCGCCACCTTCATCAACTTCTTCGCCAACACGCAAAAGGGCCACAACACGCTCTTGCATTCCTTTCAGCGAGGCGGCCGTTATCGCAACATGATTCAGCGCGTCATGGCGGAAGAGGGCGTGCCGCAGGATCTCATCTATCTCGCCGTTGCCGAATCCGGCTTCAATCCCCGCGCTATCGGTCCCAAAACCCGATCTCTCGGCAGGGCCGGCGGCATGTGGCAGTTCATGCCCGTCGGGGATTACGGCCTGGAGCGCAACACCTTTGTGGATGAGCGATTCGATCCTGAGAAGTCCACGCGAGCCTATGCGCGCTACATGAAGTTTCTCTACGACCAGCTCGGTGACTGGTACCTTGCCATGGCGGCCTACGACTGGGGCGCGGGCAACATACAGCGTGCCGTGCAGAAGACCGGCTATGCCGACTTCTGGGAGCTCTACAAGCGCAACAATCTTCCCGGTGAAACCAGAAACTATGTGCCGGAAATTCTTGCTGCCATCATCATCGCCAATAATCCCACACAGTATGGCTTCGATGAAATTACACTTGATCCGCCTGTGCTCACAGATACGGTTACGGTGAATTACTCGCTCGATCTTCGGCTCGTTTCCGACGTCGTCAACGCGCCTGTCGATGAGTTGGAAGCGCTCAATCCCAGCTTGCTGCGCAATATCACTCCTCCCAATACGAGCTTCGATCTGCATCTGCCCGCAGGCGTTGCAACCTTGTTTCAGCAGCGCATTGCAAAGATTCCTGAGTCGAAGCGCACCGCATGGCGCTACCATCGCATAGCCGCGGATGACACGCTCGCCACCGTTGCGCACACTTATCGCATCAGCGAGAGCGAACTCGCCGAAGCGAATCAGTTGCGTGAAGGCCAGGGCCTTGCAGGCGTCGAAGGATTGGTGGTACCGGTAGCTCCGGTCGTCGAGCGCACTGCGCATGCTTCGCTCTACACAACGCGTCGCGGCGACACGCTTGTCTCCATTGCCGATCGATTCAGCGTCTCGCTCGATCAGCTTCGCCGCTGGAACAGCATTGCCTCCGGCGTCAGCGTTGCTCCCGGAAGCAAGCTGCACATTGCCGAGCCTGCTGCTGTCTCGCACACCGGCAAGCACCATGCAGGCACCGCCTCTTCTGCAACCCGAAATGGGAACTCTCAGCCGGCGAAGAAGAAGCAGCCCCAAAAATAATAGGGACGAAACTCAATACATACTTGTCACTCATGGGTGTTTGAGTGCAATCTATTGCATGAATGGCTTGCGCATGGTACTGCGAGCCAGAGAATCGGGTACAGCGCAAGACGCTGGAGGCAATGTGATGGATGAAGCGTTGAAGATGTATGCCATGAGCAGTGGCGACGGAGACCTTGAACCAGCCGAAATCTTCCCGAGCCATGATGAAGAGGAAGAGTTCGACTCGGCTATCGTGATTACCTCTTCGGATGACGATGAAGATGACGACGATGTCGTCGAGGAAATTGCCATTATTGAAGTAGTATCGGCGAAAGCCGCTACTCCGGCTCGGGCTCCGGCCAAAAAGGCAGTGAAGAAGGCTGCAAAGAAAGCCGTGAAAAAAGCCGCAAAGAAATCTCCCGCGAAGAAGGCGGCCCCAAAGGTCGTGGCTAAGAAGGCCGCGAAGAAGGCGCCCGCGAAAAAAGCTGTGGCTAAGAAAGCCGCAAAGAAATCCGCCCCAAAGAAGGTCAGTACCGGCGTGAAGGGCGGGAAGGCCAAGGCGAAAAAAGCCTCGGTAAAAACAATCGCCGGCAAACCCACAAAACGAGGTAAAACCGTGGCAGTTAAGAAGGCAGCAAAGAAGGCAGTCAAGAAGGCCGTTAAAAAGGCCGTTAAGAAAGCCCCCGCGAAGAAAGCCGCAAAGAAGGCGGTCAAGAAGGCTGCGAAGAAGAAGTAGTCACGCAGTCAGGCAACACGCAACACGTAGTACAAGGCAAGCAAAAGAGCCCGCCAAATCGGTGGGCTTTTTTGCGTCTGTACGATGATTTTATTTAGCCGTAACCTGCTTCAGATGCCACAACTGGTGTGCGATGTAGTCTTCGATCAGAAATTGAAGCGTCACCGGCGCATCATCGCCCACTGTGCATAGCGCATCCATGCGTGCCTCTGGAATATGATCCACCACGCGCGCCAGAATCGCATGCTCCACCTGCCACCACTCAAGCAGTGTCGGCCACGGCAACTCCGCGTAGCCATGCATGGCCACCCATGCATCCTGCGCATACTTCGGCCCAGCGTATGAGCCATCAATCGCCGCGCGCACAAAGCGCTGACGATTGTTGGCGGCAGAATCCAGCAGATGTCCCACAATCTCTTTGCGAGTCCATCCGCCTTCGCGCCAGGGCTTGTCGGCTATATCGGGCGCAACCGAGCGCAATGATTCTCCAATGGCATCAAGCTCGCTACGAAACTGTCTTGCAACTCCAGAAGCCAAATGATCCTCCCGCGCATAAAAATGCGGCCTCGATTTTCCGAGGCCGCATCGGCTTGAGTTGAATCGTCTATTACTTCTTTGCTTCGGCCAGCGCTGCCAGAACATCTTCCGAGTGATGCGAGACGTCTACGTTTGTCCAAACCTTCACGATCTTGCCCTGTGGATCGATGAGGAAGGTATTGCGCTGGGCAACGGGGATGATGTCGTCGCGCTGGGGGAGTTTCAATCCGAAGGAGCCATAGCTCTCGACCATCTTGTGATCGGGATCTGCCAGCAGGTGGAAGGTCAGCGAGTCTTTCGTGCAGAACTGCTTGTGGCTGTCTACCGTATCCACGCTCACACCGAGAATGACAGCGTTGGCGGCGTCATACTTTGGCAGGTCATCCTGGAATTTGTGAGCTTCAACCGTGCAGCCTCGGGACATGTCCTTCGGATAGAAGTACAGCACCACCCACTTGCCCTTCATGCTGTCGAGCGATACGGGCGTGCCGTCCTGCGAGGGAAGATTGAACGAGGGCGCAGGCTGGCCCGCCGCTGGTTGATCTGCGGAAAGACCGGCCGCGGACGCGGTCACAGCCGCGCTGGTGAGCACAACAGCGGCGGCAAGAACAAACGGAGCAAACTTTTTCACGGGGAAAGCCTCCAGGCTTATAAATCGATTTCTCAAGACAACGAAAGACGCGCGAACTTGCGATCTTCAGTATCCGCGCCCTACGCCAACAATTGCAATACCTGCGGCGTTCGCTCTTGTCATCAGATTGTCACGATCAAAGAGAAGCGTGCGTCCCGCTTCCACGGAAAGGCACGTTGCTCCCGCGCGAATCATGGTTTCAATTGTCTGAATCCCAATCACCGGCACATCAAAGCGCATGTCCTGCTTGGGCTTAGCGACCTTTACTATAGTTAGCTTGCGCTCTAAGGTGGATGCCGGTTCGCCGCTCTCCTCATCCCCCGTCTCTTGCTCCAAAGTCCGCATCAGCGCCCCGGCCCGCTCAATCGCCGCATCCGTGCCTTCCATCGCCTCTACAGCCACGCACGCCTGCGCCGCAACCACCACCGTCTGCCCAATATCGAATCCCGCCACACCGCGCGCCACGCCCAGCCCATACTCGATGTTTCTGCGCTCGTCCTCATCGGGCTCACGGCTCGTCATCACGCCTTCACTTGCTAACAGCGGTTCCAGAAATGTCGTCGAGCTGATCAGCTCAATCCCTTCATCGCCCAGAACCTTTGCCACAGCGCCCAGCAGCATATCCGTGTTGCGCGTCCGCAGATTCATCAGCAGCTTGGCCAGCCGCCAGTCCGGCCGGATGCTCGAAAAAATCTGCTTGTGCTTCACCTGGCCCGCCATCACGGCCATCTTCACATCTTCCTGGTGGAAGACCTCAATGAGCCGCGACAACTCACCCAGGCTCAGCCAATGAACGGTAATTTTCTCGTCGCCCGCAGCGCGATGATTGATCTCCGGATCGGTCTCCTGCCGAATGGCCGCCACGACAACAGAAAAACCCTGCGCCCGCGCCGCATCCAGCAGCAGAAAAGGGAAGCGCCCATTGCCGGCAATCAGGCCGAGCTTCATCGCTTACTTAATCACTCCCCGCTGGCTCTTCTCAATGAACTCCGCCAGAATCGTCGCATCATCCGACTTCAGCTCGCGAATCTTCCCCACAGCCTGCGAAGTGTTCATCTTTGCAGCCAGCAGCAGTCGGAAGGCCTTCTGCAGCGTCGCCAGCCGCTCCGGAGAAAACCCTCGCCGCGCCAGCCCAACTTTATTGATCCCAAAGGCCTTATTCTCGCGCCGCGAAGAAGTCAGCGAAAACGGCAGCACATCCTGCGTCACAATCGTTCCGCCGCCAATAAACGCATACTGCCCAATCGTGCAGAACTGGTGCACCGGGCTAAAGGCCCCAAGGCTCGCATAATCTTCAATCGTCACATGACCCGCAAGCGTTGCCGCATTCGCCAGGATGCAATGGCTCCCCACCGTGCTGTCGTGCCCTATATGCACATACGCCATCAGCAGGTTGTGCGAACCCACTCGCGTCACGCCGCCGCCCTTGTCCGTGCCGCGGCTGATCGTGATGCACTCGCGAATCGTGTTGTGGTCGCCAATCTCCGTCAGCGTCGGCTCGCCCGCGTACTTCAGATCCTGCGGAGCCACACCAATCGAGGTAAACGGATAAATCGTGTTCTTCGCGCCAATGCGCGTACGCCCATCCAGCACCACATGCGAAATCAGCGCGCAGCCCTCACCCAGCACAACCTCCGGTCCAATCGTGCAGTACGGCCCCACGGTGCAGGACTCGGGAATCACAGCTCCCGCAGCCACCACCGCGCTGGGATGAACGTTACTCATTCGCCGCCTCGGCGCTCATGTTTTCTGTCGGACGAGCAACAATCATGCACGTCAGCGTCGCCTCGCAGGCCACCTTGCCCTCGATGTACGCCCGGCCCTGCATGCGCCCGGCACGCGTGCGAAAACTCAGCACCTCTACCTCAATGCGCAACTGGTCGCCCGGCACCACCTGCCGGCGAAACTTCGCATTGTCGATCCCCGTAAACACAGCCAGCTTCTTTTCGCGATCCGGCATCTCGCTCAGCATCAGCACCGCGCCGGCCTGCGCCATGGCCTCAATCACCAGCACGCCCGGCATAATCGGCGCGCCTGGAAAGTGCCCCTGAAAAAACGGCTCGTTGATCGACACGTTCTTCAGCGCCACCACGCGCTTCGTGCGTTCAAACTCCACAATCCGGTCAATAAGCAAAAACGGATAGCGATGGGGAAGGAAACCCAGGATCTCCTGGATGCTGAAGGTCATTCTCAAGACTCCAAAATGCAGGCGCAGTATGGGGAAGCGCCCGAAGCAGATTATAAAGGACGCATAACCTGCGGCTCTCGGCTGTTGTCACGGGATCCAAAAGCCGCCATGTAACGCCGCTCACTTCATAAGCCCAGCCAACCCGTCAGTTCTTCGTTTTCTTAATGCGCGCAGTCGCCGCGTCCACGCTCCAGAAGTCCGGATCCAGCGTTTCGTTATACGTCACGCGATCGATAAAAAACTGCCGCACCATATCATCGTTTTTCCATCGCGTAATCGTATAAGGCGTCGGAAATCCCTGCACCGGATGGTAATCGTCATATTCCTCGGCGTCCGTATTCTTGTCCTTGTACACCGGGTCGCGCCACTCAAAGCTGCGCTTCAGCGGCAGGTGCGTCTGCACATCGCACAAAATCGTAATCGCCTCATTGCTCGCCGAAATCAGCGTCACCTGCTCGGCCAGATGCCGCTCCGCCAGGTGCTGCCCCTCATACAGCAGAATCGTATTCGGGTCCTTCAGCCACACCTTTACCGCCGTTTCAATCGAGTGATCCCGCCGCCGCAGAGACTCATTCAGCTGCTCTTCCGGAATCTGTTTCTTGCCCCGGTAGGTGACCTCCCAACCCTCGCGTCCGACAAAAAACTGCAGGTAGTCGCGGTGCTTGGTTACGTCCATCCGGTCGTGATCGGGCCAGCTATGGAAGTCAAAAACCTCCGTCGTCCCAGGGTCCGGATTGCCATGAAAGAACGCCGCCACATGCCCATGCTGCTCGCGATTCTTAATGTCCAGCCACGCCTGCCCGCCAAGCGCCTGCACCATCGCGTCCAGCACTGTTCGCGCCTTCTTCGCGTTCATCGCCACGTCGTCCGGCTGCGGATTCGCCGCCTGCCCGCGCAAAGCGCCGCCCGCGCTCAGGGCCATGCAAACCAGAACCAAGGAAAAAATCCGGCGCATCAATCTTGTCTCCCGTCCTATTAGCCGACTAAAACCGCCCCGCCGTTTACATTTACAACTTCGCCGCTGATAAATCCTGCAAGCGGAGTACACAAAAACAGTACCGGTCCGGCAATCTCCCTCGGGCTCGCTGCGCGCCCCAGCGGAATCAGAGCCTTCGTCCTCGGCCCCACCACCGGATCGTTGAGCGCCCCCGCCGACATCTCCGTCTCCACCCAGCCTGGCGCCACGCAGTTTACCTGAATCCCCTTCGGCGCAAGCTCACTCGACAGACTCTTGGTCAGACTGATCAGCGCGCCTTTGGTCACGGCATAGTCCGCATGGTACGCCTCGCCGCGCTGCCCCGCCGTCGAGCTGATCAGCACAATATGCCCAGCCGGCTCGCCATTCGCGCCACGCCCCTGCTGTTCCATCCGAGCCACAGCCGCCTGCACCAGCCCAAACACTGAGTCCAAATTCACCGCCATCGTCCGCCGCCACTGCGCCTCATCCATCTGCGCAATCGGAGCATCATGCGGCGGCCACACGCCATGATTGACCACCAGAATATCCAGCCGTCCCAGCGCCGCCGCAGCCTTTTCCACCAGCTCCCGGCCCTCCGCGGGCGAGCTCAACTCCTGCTCAATCGCAACAGCACGCCCAGCTTCGGATCCAGTCCCGCCGCACTCGCTCACCAGCGCCTCAGCCCGCTCCCGCGCCTGCCGGTAGTTGAAAGCCACACGCGCCCCAGCCTGCGTAAACAGGCGCACCATCTCCGCGCCAATCCCGCGCGAGCCGCCCGTAATCAGGGCTGTTTTTCCTGTCAGATCTAGACCCACTGCCATGAGCCAAAACTAAAGCCCGCACCGGCAGTGAGTAAAGAGACTGGCCGTCCTGCAGGTGTTTAGTATCGGAGGGAGCCGGGGCCTTCAGGCCCCGGAATTACCGAGCAAAATGAATCGGGGCTTCAGCCCCGGAGGGATGCTTTTGTACGTGTTAAACCGCCTTCAACAGCCGTCCCGGCAAAAAGATAATCCCTTTCACCAGCTCCAGCACGCCTTCCACGGTAATGCCCACCAGCCGGAAAGGAACCAGCAGCAGCCACACCAGCGGATACAGCACCAGCGCCAGCAATGCCAGCGGCCAGCAGAAGAAAAACAGCAGACACCAGAGCAGAAATTTAATCATCGTTCAATCCTTACCCGGTGCAGTCTTCTGCGCCAGCAATTACTCATACGATTTTTCTGTTCACTGTGTTCCATATTATCTTTACTTGCTGCGGCATTTCGACTTTCTACTACTCGCAGCCTCTTTATCCTTCAACACTTTCTTCTTCTCCCGAACCAACCGGTTCCGCTCTTTTTCCGGCAGCGCCAGCACAGTCTTCACCCGTTTCGGCAGCTTCTCGTAAATCAGGGCATGGGCCCGCTTCAGCTCTTCCTCAAACTCACGCACTCTCAGCACATCCCACCGCTCCACCGTCACCCAGTGCGCCCTCGCCATGTACGGAGCAGGAATGATCCCCTCCGTCTCCAGCAGCTCATGGAATCGCTCGGCCCCGGCATGGAACCAAAGCACGCCCGTTCCCGTGCCGTCCACATCGGTTGTGGCAAACATCTTGCCGCCAATCTCGCGCGGGCCCACCCAGTAAACCAGCCGGTGACCCCAGTTCAGCGTCTCCAGCACATGGGGCAGCGCCATGCAGATCTCGCGGATGCGCTCATTGTCCATGCCAGCGAGTATAGGCTGTACCGGCGCCGTAAATCACGGATTCAGCGAGGAGTCCTTGGGCAGCCTGGGAGTGAAGTGCTTGATAACGAACTCCTGCAGAATGTTCTGTGCCGCGTCCATAGCTTTACCAATCGCCAGGTTGCGGAACGTGAGCCCAAAGCCATTGCGGTCGTCGGCAGGGTAATAGAGGTTTGAAAGGCCCGCCGAGGTTAAATCGCCCATTAGACCCGAGTAATTGAACTGCCGGCGCCCATTGTCCGTGCGGCAGATTACCGCTGAGCCGATGGCATACCAGATGCGCGAGCGGGTCGTGCCCGTGCCTCTGTAAAAGTAGCGGGGATCCTGATGGAAGATCGACGGAAAAATTGCGCCCGCAAGAAAAGTATCGGTGAGGCCATCGCCATACGCCGCGACAAAGCGCTTGGTGAATCCGGAGCCGTCCTGTCCCCAGGAAGCGGGCGTATTACTGGACTGCTCGACGCCCGCCGTGATCCCCGTAAAGACAAGGGTCATCGGATCAATCTGGCTGCGCCAGGCAAGCTGGAACTTCTGCTTTGGCGTCAGCGGAGCCGCATTCTTTGCATAGCTTATGTAGAAATTTGGGAAGACTCCCAGTATGCGCTGCTGCTC
>NZ_JBEKYX010000160.1:0-6990 GCF_049510455.1 Occallatibacter sp.
GAGAAGCTGACCACGGCGAGTCATAAGCTGGCTGAGGCTATGTACAAGGCGAATGCTGCTGCTCCAGAAGCTGCTGCGGCGGGCGAACCTGCTGCCGAGCAGAAGAAGGATGAAGGCGTGATTGACGCTGAGTATGTGGACGTCGAGGATAAGAAGTAAGCAAGTCGGCTAGTTAGCAGTTAGCGGGGTGGGCGATACTTGTCGCCCACCCTTAGCTTATTGGGTGAATTGCGAGGGGTAAATGGGGCAGTTCGATTCTCCAAGTGAAGGCGCTTTGTCGCGGCTCAAAAGTGAATCCTTATCTGCTTCGGTTGTCGATAATCCGGCCTCGAGCCTCGCGAGCATTGGTGCAAAAATACTTGAATTGGCGGCCTTTACCGGTATATCAACGCTGACAGATTTGCTTCTGACATTGAAGAGCATTGCTGCGGGTAAAGATGAAGCTAATTTGATCTATTTTGGTGAAGCACTCGTTGACGATTTTCGGCGGTTGTATCGGCTGAACGAAGAGACAAGACGGATATTGAAGGACCAGCTCAGCTCGAAAGAATTTGATCAGGCGGTAGCGAATGCAACACTTCACATTGTTCGTACCAATGTAGAGGTCAGGCTTAAGCGGCTCGCTAATTTGCTCGCAAATGGTGTCAAATCTCAAGATCTTGAACCCGAAAGCCTTGATGACATGATGAGAGCAGCGGTGGAACTGAAAGATCGAGATATTGAATTGCTCAAGAAGCTTTACAAGTCACAGGTGGGATTACTGACATCACAGCAAGCGCTTTCGTCCGACTGGAGCCAGCAGGTTGCTGCTTCCTGGGCGAACAATTTCTCGTTTTTGGACGCGTCTAACAGTCGAGATGCAAGAAGCTCATTGATGCGCTTGCAATCTGTCGGATTGGTGCAGGAGGTGAGGACGATGATGACACCGACCGGGAGGGCTGCCGCACAACCGTTCGGCCTATTGCCGGATGGCATGAAGTTCTACGAGCGTCTTCAAGAAATTGCCACTTCTGAGGGGATTACTTAGTACGGATCGAACTCCACGCGGATGGTGGTGTGCATCTGTACTGGTTCGCCGTTGAGCAGGTAGGGGCGGTACTCCCAGCTATGGACGGCTTCTACGGCGGCGGGTTGCAGGAGCAGCGGGCCGTTGAGGATTTTCACGCGGCCATCGGTGTCGATGGTGGCCTCAAGCGTAACGGTTCCTACGGTGCCGGATTGCAGGGCTTCCATGGGCGGCTGGGGATTGGCCTGGTGCATGAGTTGGCCTTGCGCCACGGCGGTGGATACATTGACGGTTTGCGGCGGAACGGCGTCGGAGGTGGGAGCGATGGAGAGAGTGTCCGCTGCGTTGAGTGGCTCGATGGTGTCAAGCCTGGCTACGGCGGCAGGCTTGCCGGAACGGCTGATTCGCAGGTCGCTGCCGATGAATTTACCCTGGAAGCTGGCGACGGTGTTGTAGAGAACGCGCGTGGATTCCGTTGTGCTCTCGCTGATGCGGAGGACGGGCTTTGCCGGGTCAAAGCAATAGATAAGGCCCGTGGCGATGGAGCTGCCTTGAGTGGCTTGCTGGCCGTGCAGGACGCGGCAGTTGAAGGCGACGTTGTTGAATTTGATCTGCTCCGGTGTGTAGGAGTAGAGCGCAACGGCTTCAGGAGTGGGCAGAGGGTCAGTGAATGCGTGGTTGAGCCGGCCAACGAGTGCGGGAACCTGGCCGGAGACGCCGGAAAAGAGGACTCCTTTATCTGTGCCGTAAACGGTTCGCTTGTAGTTGGAGCCGGCAATGACGAGCTTGTAGCGTTTGGAGCCGATCCAGAATTCTTCGATGGTCCCGCGGTCGGTGACGGCGCCTTTTTCGTCGGCGAGGACGTAGCTGACCTTCATGTGCCAGGGCTTTACATCGGGGCCGAGAAGGCTGTTGGCCGCTGCCGCGGCACGCATCAGGATTCTGGGGTCTTCATCCGCCGCGGAGGCCTTCTGCAGGTACGGAACGAAGGAGAAAAAAGTCGCGATGGCAAGCAGCATCCACAGGCGGAGGCGCCGGGAGTGAACTGGATTCATGGCGAAACGATAGCATACTCATGAGCAGCA
The DNA here is from genome assembly GCF_049510455.1 of Occallatibacter sp. Lineage (GTDB taxonomy): Bacteria > Acidobacteriota > Terriglobia > Terriglobales > Acidobacteriaceae > Telmatobacter. The sequence goes on from NZ_JBEKYX010000160.1 coordinate 2,092, forward strand.
ACTTTGTTTCGTTTTCCGTGTTACGATAAACGTTAAGCATGATCCAATCCTTTGCCGACGAGGAAACGAGAGTTGTATACCGGACTGGGTCGAGCCGCCGCTGGGCCAACATTGCCCGCGTAGCGGCGCGGCGGCTACAGGCGATTGATTTTGCATCGTCCATTGAGGACTTGACGAGTCCTCCCGGTAATCGGCTGGAAAAGCTCAATGGCGATCGCGAGGGGCAGTGGAGCATCCGGATTAATGACCAGTTCCGCGTGTGCTTTCGATGGGATGGCAAGGATGCCTGGGATGTTGAGATTGTGGACTATCACTAAGGAGATTGGACGATGAGCATTCCACGCAAGCCGAATGAGCGCGGGGTTCCAATTCATCCGGGCGAGTTTTTGCGCGAAGACTTTCTGGTGCCGCTGGGGCTTTCGGCGAATGCGCTGGCGATTGCGCTGCGGGTGCCGGTGACGCGCATTTCCGAGATTGTGCGGGAGCGGCGGGGAATTACAGCGGATACCGCGCTGCGACTTGCGCGGTATTTCAACATGACACCGGAGTTCTGGATGCGCTTGCAGATGAATTACGACCTGGAGTCGGCATCGAATGCAATCGAAATCACTCTGCGCGATGAGATTCGTCCGCGCCCGGCAGCGGCAGGAGCGGCGGGCCGGGGAACGCGGCGAATCGCCTGAAGCGGAAAACTGCCGATAGAGAATTGGCAGAACAGGAAAATCAATGGCAACGACGACTCAAAAAGACTATTACGCAACGCTCGGCGTGAAGAAAGCGGCCACGCCGGAGGAGATTCGCAAGGCCTTTCGCAAGGCTGCGCGCAAGTATCATCCGGACGTGAACCCGAACGACAAGAAGGCCGAGGAGAAGTTTAAGGAAATCTCAGAGGCCAACGACATTTTGAGCGATGAGAAGAAGCGCAAGGTTTACGACCAGCTTGGCTTTTACTCAGACCAGATTGATCCGGCGCAGGCTGAGGCCTATGCGCGCCAGCAGAATATGGGTGGGCAGCCGCCGGTGGACTTTGGGGGCTTTGATTTTTCGGGCTTTCAGGGTGGCGGGGCGCAGAGTGCGGCTTCCTCTGGTCCGGGGTCGCCAGGTTGGGGTAGCTTCAAGGATATTTTCTCGGGGATTTTTTCGGGATCGCAGCAGCCGGGGCGCCCGCGTGGTCCGCAGCCGGGAACGGATCTGGAATATCAAGTCACAGTGGACTTCTGGACGGCGATTCGCGGAGGCCAGGCGCGGCTGACTGTGCATCGGCAGGAGGTTTGCCCGACGTGTCACGGGAAGGCTTCGACGGGCGGGCCGCAGACCTGCCCGGAGTGCAATGGCACGGGGCAGGTGACGCAGATGGGCGGGCGGATGAAGTTCAACATTCCGTGCCCGCGGTGTAATGGGACGGGGCGCATCTCGAATGCCTGCGGCACCTGCCACGGCGAGGGCGTGGTGGACCGGTCGGAGAATGTGGAGTTTCGCATCAAGGCGGGCACGCGGGATGGTCAGCGCATCCGGCTGCAGGGCAAGGGCAATGCCGGCGTGAATGGCGGAGCGGCGGGGGACCTGTATCTGATTGTGCGCACGGGCACGAACCAGGTGTTTTCGCGGCAGGGGGATGATATTCACCTTACCGTTCCGGTTACGGTGCCGGAGGCTTCGCTGGGTGCGAAGGTGGATGTGCCGACGATCGATGGGCGGGCGCAACTGAAGATTCCGCCGGGAACGCAGAGCGGTCAGAAGCTGCGGATGCGGGAGCGCGGAGTGGAGAGTGCGCAGAGCGCGGGCCAGCGCGGCGACCAGATTGTGACTGTTGAAGTTCAGGTGCCGACGCTGCAGGACGAGCGCAGCCGCGAGATTATGCGCGAGCTGGCGAAGCTGAATAATCAGGACCCGCGGGTGCAGTTGTTCGATAAGGTGTAGAAAAGGAAAGATAAAAAGTGCGGTCCGAACTGTTTGAGTGGGACGATGGCAAGGCTGCCGCGAATCTAAGGAAACATCGTATAAGTTTCGACGAGGCTTTGACAGTTTTTGACGATCCGTACGTGATAGTCGAAGCCGATTCGACCCATTCCGAAGAAGAAGAGCGCGCTTACGCAACTGGTTTCTCAGCTCTGAGCAGGGTATTGTTAGTGGTGTACGCAGAGCGGCAAGAGCGCATCCGGCTTGTCAGCGCCCGTCGGGCGACGCAGGAGGAAAGGAGGAAGTATGAGTCTCAGTTCGAGTAAAGCGAGTTCAGTGCACAAAGGAGACGCAGCTTCCGTTGGCTCAGACAAGGTGCCCATTCCTCGGGGCGTTTTTGCGCATCGCCGGGGGGAAGCTGTTGCGGATGAGCGCAAGGTGGTGGAGTTCTGGCTCAGCTGCGGCATTACCGCAGAGAGCATGGAGGATGCCAACGAGCGGTTTTCCTCTATGCCAGACCTTCAGTTGTCGAGAGATGGCATACCGTGGGCCTGCTGCGAGGTGAAGACGATTTGGCGGCATCGCTGGACGGTTCGCATCCTGCATGAGGGACGGACAGCGGAAGAGAGAGTGGAAGAAAGCAAGGCTTCGGCGAGCGAGCGGATCAGCGCCGATCTGATTACGGCGCTTCGCCAACTGAAAGCGGGCAATCCCACCCATGCACTGCTGAATATCGTGGTGCTTGTAAATCGTGATGCAGAAGCATCCCTCGGCCTTCTATCACGAGTGCTTGCTCCTGCTCCAAAGATTACGGGAAGAACGTTGCCGGCAAAACGGGCGGCGATGCTGGCCAAGGAAATGCAGGAGTTTCGTCGCTGCGTGGATATGTGCCTCTGGACTGTAGAGCAGGCAGATGGACAACTCGCCGTGGAAGGATGTCTGTTGTTTGCCGCGGCTCTTCAAGAACAGATAGCGAATCTGCCGGGTCTTGGATTTGGGAAACAGATTATCCTTGATCCGGCAGCATAATCAAAACAGCCATGCCAGCAAAACGTAAATCAAAAGGCGCGTACATGATCTCGGCGGTGGCCGAGATGTACGGTATTCATCCGCAGACGCTCCGGCTTTACGAGCGCGAGGGGCTGCTCAAGCCTTCGCGCACGGAAGGCAACACGCGGCTCTATACGGACGAGGATATTGAGCGGCTGGAGTTCATTTTGAATCTGGCGCGCGACCTGGGAGTGAACATTGCCGGCATTGCGATCATTCTGCAGATGCGGGAGCGCATGGAAGAGATGAACCGGCAGATGCAGAGCTTTGTGGAGTATGTGCGATCGGAGATGTTGACGCGTTTTCAGCAGAATGCGCCGAGCACGGCGGGTGCGATTGTTCCGCTGCGGAAGCCGGCTGTGGCGCGGCCGGTGGTGGTCACAAGGACGAATCCAAAGCGCGAATCGTGATTCGCGTTCGCTTAAAGGTATTCTTGTAGCTGCATGTTGTACGTCTTGCTTGCATTGGCCATCTTTGGCCTGTTTACCTCCACGGTCTTCACCGGCATGGTGCTGACCGCATTGCCTTCCTATCTGCGCGAACGCCGCGCTGCTCTTGAGAAACTTGCTTCCGGAGCGGGGTTTATGCCGCCGCTGAGCCTGCTTAAGCCTTTGCACGGTGCTGAGCCGGGGCTCGAAGGCTATCTGGAAACTTTCTTTGCGCAGGATTATCCGCGGTACGAGATTCTATTTTGCGCGCGCTCGGCGGAGGATGCGGGGCTGGCGGTTGCGCGGCGAGTTGCTGCGCGGCATCCGGAAGTGCCTGTCAAGTTTCTTGCGACTGGCGGGGAGCCGGACTACATCAATGCCAAGGCTGCTTCTCTGGAACATATGGAGGCTGCCGCCGAGCATGAAATTCTGGTGATCAGCGACAGCGATGTGCGGGTGACGCCGGACTATCTGCGTTCGGTAGCGCTGCCGTTTACCGATCCAAGGGTGGGCGGGATTACCTGCTTGTATCGTGGAGTGGTGGCGGAGGGTGGGTTGTGGGCACGGGTGGAGGCTGTGGGCATGTCCGTGGAGATGACGGCGGGCGTGCTGGTGGCGCGGAACCTTGAGGGCATGCAGTTTACGCTGGGGCCGACGATGGCGTTTCGCCGCGAGACGATTCGCAGGATGGGCGGATTTGCCGTGACGGCGGATTACTGCGCGGACGATTTTGTGCTGGGCAATGAGGCTTACAAGCAAGGCGACGCGATTGTGCTGAGCCACCATGCGATTGACCATATTGTGATCAACGCGAGCTTCTGGCAGTCGATGTTGCACCAGGTTCGCTGGATGAAATCCACGCGCTTCTCGCGGCCCAAGGGACACTTTGGCACTGCGCTGACTTTTGCGATGCCGTTTGGACTGCTGGGGCTTGCTGCCGGTGGAGCGCTGGGACATTGGGAGTGGGGGATTGCGTTGCTGGCGTGGGCGATGGCGTCGCGGCTGGCGATTTCGATTCCGGTGGGCCGGATGGTGGTGCAGGACCGGAGTTGGCTGGCGCTGCTGTTGCTGTATCCCGTACGCGACCTGATGGGGTTTTTCTTCTGGGCGGCTAGTTATACCTCCAGCAGAATTCATTGGCGGGGGCGGATTTACCGGTTGCTGCCGGGCGGGAAGATGCGGGCGGCGGAATAGAAACCGGGACTAATTGCTGATTTAAAATTGAATGCATCATGATTCGTTACTCCACTGCTGGTGAGTCGCATGGTGAGGCGCTGGTTGCGCTGGTCACGGGGCTTCCGGCCGGTATTCCTGTCGATCTCGATTTTGTGAACCGCGAGCTGTGGCGGCGGCAGCAGGGCTATGGCCGCGGCGGCCGCATGAAGATTGAGACCGACAAGGCGCATATCCTCTCAGGTGTTCGGCACGGCAAGACGATTGGTTCGCCGGTGGCGATTGAGATTATCAACCGCGACTGGAAGAACTGGGAAGAGAAGCTGCCGGTGGAGGCGGGCGATCCGGC
>NZ_JBEKYX010000161.1:0-5857 GCF_049510455.1 Occallatibacter sp.
AACTTTGCATGCAATTAACCCCATTTATGCTTTACTCAGAATCAGCAGAAGAAAGAGCTACGGCCCGAATCCAAAAAGGATTCGGGCCGTAGCTCTTTCAAGGCAGCCCAGAAATTTTTTTTTCGGGGGGGTATCTCACCAAAGTAACCGCTCATGATAATCAATTAGTAAACACTGTAAATCAGCGGTAAATTACACAAAAACAATCACATAGCGGCATAATTCTTCACCTCTCGAAAAACAGCCTGGCCGGGAAAACAAAAAGCGAAAGTTGTTCCAGCAAATCCTCAGACGCTGCCGTCCCAGGCCGCAACATCAGAGCATCTCTCCCGAAGGTATACAGTTCGGGTGCCCCACCCTCGCCGCGTATTTGTTTTTGCGCCAGGGGTCGCTCTACAGCAAGAGGAGAAATGCTCTAGCCACTCTTGCAGGAGTGTTCGTAATTGCGAAAAACTCGCAACGAAAAGAGCGTGTCGAAAAATCGAATGCTCTTGAAAAGCGTAGACGTTCCTAAACGTGGGTTAAACAGAGTAATTACTGCCTTAAGTGGTAAACAGGCTGTAAGGCTCGAAAAAAAAGGAAGAAAATCTTTTTTTCCTTAAAAAGGTAACCAATTTTGGGTGCCTGTTGACAATTAAGTAAACATGGAAAATTCAACTCAAACATTTTAATATCAAATACTTAAGTCGTAAACTGTCTCACAGGAAATTGCAGGCCTGCTCCACTCCCTCTGAGCCGCCTCCACTTTTGCCGCCGTGTATGCTTATTGCCATGCCACGCAACCTGCCTTTCCGCCTGCAGTTGTCGTTCGCCCTTTTTCTTACCATCGGCGTTGCTCTCCATGCCGCGGACTCACCGCGCTTTCCCAACACCGACGACTTGCGCCACCTGAAAGCCCTCGGCGCCCCGCAGCTCTCGCCCGACGGCACGCAGGTGCTGTTCACCGTGACTGACTCCACGGCCGACGGCGCAAAGACCCACATCTGGCTCGTCTCCACCTCGGCTGCGGCTGACTCCCTCCGCCAGCTCACTTTCTCTGGTCCTTCTGACAAGCGCGGCGAACGCGCCGCGCAGTGGTCGCCGGACGGCAAAGCCATCTTCTTTCTCGCCCGCCGCGGCGAACACACGCAGCTCTTCAGGCTGGATATGCGCGGCGGCGAAGCCCAGCCCTACGATCTGAAGGTCATTCCCGTCGTCGATGAGTCGAAGGCCAAGAACTTCATCCCTCCGCCGAACGCCGACAAGAAGGCCGACGATAAAAAGCCGGACGAAAAGAAAGATGACAAGAAGGACGAGAAGAAAGACGACAAGAACGAAGCGCTGCCCATAGACGTAAGCAGTTATTCCATCTCCGCCGATGGCAAGTGGCTCGCAATCATCGCCCATGACCCGGAGACGGCTGGAGAGAAGAAAGGCCGCGACGCCAAGGCCGACGCCGAATGGGTCAACCACGATCCGCACGGCTCGCGTCTCTATCTCGCCGCGCTCAAGGCCGATGGCGCCCTCGAAGCTGGAGACAAGCCGGGCGCGCTCAAGCCCGTCGCCATCGAGCCCGACGTTCGTTCCGCTGCCTGGTCGCCGGCGGCCAATAAGCTCTTCGTAGTCTCCGAACCGCCGAACGATCTCTCGGACCTTGGTCCCGCAGGCAAATCCTGGATTGTAGACGCCGCCACACCCGGTCAAGCGGAGCAGATCAACGCCATCCCCGCCACCATCGGCGGAGCAGCCTTCTCTGCTGACGGCAACGCCCTTGTCTTTGCTGCAGCTACTCCTGAAGATGCGCCTCCCGGCTATGACGAGCTCTTCGCGCTGCCTTCGCTCGCTTCAGGCACGCAGCCCATCCGCATCTCTGCCGGTTTCGCCGGCCAGATCAACGCCGGAGTGCTCCAGTTCCTGCCCGATGGAACGCTCATAGCAGCCGCGGGCATCGGCACACGCAACTCCGTGGTCAAGCTCACGCTCGACGGCAAGACCAGGCCGACGCCAATCGATCTTGGATCAGCGGCCATCACCGGCTTCACAACCAACCGCAAGCAGACCGGCTGGCTCTGGCTCGCAGACAGCGGCGGCAATCCGGTAAAACTCTGCTACTCGGCTTCACTCAGCGCATCCTGCACCGCGCTTCCCATCCCAGAGCTCGCTCCGGCTGGCCTTCGCTCCACAGAGCCCGAGCTCGTCTCGTGGAAGTCCGGCAAGTTCACCGTCGAGGGCCTGCTCTATCTGCCCCCGCAAGCTCAATCCGGTAAAGTCCCGCTCATCGTCGACGTCCACGGCGGCCCCTTCGGCGCATTCGAGAATCGCCACGACCCTTACGCCGACTTTTTCCTCGGCCACGGCTGGGCCGTTCTTCGTCCCAATCCGCGCGGATCATCGAATTACGGTGTCGCCTTTGGTGCCGCCAACAAGAATGATCTCGGCGGCGGCGATTATCAGGACATCATGGCCGGTGTTGATTACGTTCTCTCCAAATACCCGCTCGATTCCACCAAAATGGCGCTCATGGGCTACAGCTATGGCGGCGAGATGGCCGGCTTCGTCGAGGGAAAGACAGATCGCTTCAAGGCCATCATCTCCGGCGCGCCCGTTATCGATCAGTTCAGCGAATACGGCACCGAGCGCGGCTCCTGGTATGACCGCTGGTACTTCGGCAAACCCTGGGAGCACATGGAAGACGCCTGGCGGCAGAGTCCGCTCTCCGGTGCTGCTCACGCCAAAACACCCTTCCTGCTCATCCAGGGCGAGTCCGACAGCACCGATCCGCTCGGCCAGTCCCAGGAGATGTACCGCGCCCTGCGTCAGGAAGGCGTTCCGGTCGAGTTGGTCAGCTATCCGCGCGAGGATCACGGTCCGCTCGCCGGCGGCATCTTTGGCCGTCCTTCGTCCGAGCCTTGGCACGGCTACGATGGCCGCCAGCGCATCATCGAATTCCTCAACAAAGCCTTTGGCGTGACGGAAAACCAATAGCGCACAAAACCGTCCTATGAAGAAGCTGTCACGGAGCACGCATCTTTGAAAAAATCCTGGCTTGTTCTGGGGCTCGTTCTCTTCTTGTCATTCCCATGCGGTCGCGCGCGGGCTGCGGACGCTCCTCAGCCCGCAGCGAATACCGGCTTCGATGCATACCTGGAGAAAGTGGAAGCGCGACTTGCGCACCAGTATCAATCGCCAACGGGCTTTCTCGCCGGCCTCGATTCGGCTCGCGATCGCCTGCGCCGCGGAGATCTTGTTATCGAAAACCTCAACACCGATTCGAACACCAATCTGACCGGCGCAATGTTGCATCATTGGCGCGGCACAGCTTTCGTCCCCAACGCGCAGGTTGCAGACTTTGAGCGGCTGATGAAGAATTTCAACACGTATCCGCAACACTTTTCGCCGGAGGTGCTGCAGGCAAAGGTGCTGAGCGAACACAGCGACAGCGGAGTGGACCACATCAATGCATCGATGCGGGTTCGCCAGAAGCATGTCCTCACCGTGGTCATGGATATGACCTATGACGTCGCCTTTGCCCGCCTCGACGCTCAGCACGGATACAGTTCTTCGCGCAGCACACGCGTTGCGGAGATCGCCTCTCCCGGCACAAGTAATGAGCACGCGCTCAGCGATGGCGAAGAACATGGCTTCCTTTGGCGGCTGAACACCTACTGGAGCTACGAAGAGGGAGACGGCGGCCTCTACATGCAGATTGAAAGCATCTCGTTGACACGCTCGATCCCCACCGGGCTTGGCTGGGTGATCAAGCCTTTTGTTGAAAGCGTTCCGCGCGAATCGCTCGAATTTACGCTGCGTTCCGCCTGCAATGACTTAAAAAAGTAACTAGCGCTGAAAGCCGCGCTCTGATACGCATCCCCAAATTTCGCGATAAAAACCGCTTGACGGGGAAATAAGGTGTGGAATACATTTAACCAATCAGTTATTTAACTGATTGGTTTATTAAAAATAAAAACTCAGCCCATGCAAGATCAACTCAGTTCGACCTTTGCCGCGCTTGCCGATCCCACCCGGCGCGCCATTCTTGCCCGCCTTGCAATGGGCGAGACTTCGGTGACCGAGTTAGCGCAGCCCTTCCAGATGTCCATGCCCGCGGTCTCAAAGCACCTGAGGGTGCTTGAGCGCGCAGGGCTCATCGCACGCGGACGTGAAGCGCAGTGGCGGCCCTGCCGTCTGGACGCCTCACCGCTGAAAAATGCCGCCCAATGGATCGAGGAATACCGCCAATTCTGGGCGCCTTACGTGGATGCGCTCGATCACCATCTGGACCGCATGGAGCGCAGCCGTTTGAAGCAGGCAACACAAACGAAATCTGCGTCAACGAAAAAGAAGAAGAAGTGACGCGGCACTGTCCGCGAATCCGACAACGAGAGGAAAACGGCGATGAAGATCAAATTGACAAGCGTATATGTGGACGATCAGGAAAAGGCTCTGCGCTTCTATACCGAAGTCCTGGGCTTTGTGAAGAAAGCGGACTTCAGCCAGGGGCCGTTTCGTTGGCTCACAGTGGCCTCAGCAGAGGAGCCTGATGGCATGGAGCTGCAGCTTGCCCTGAACAACAATCCAGCGGCAAAGTCCTATCAGGAAGCCATCTTCCAGCAGGGACAACCCGCCGCCAACTTCTTTACTGACGCCATCGAGGCCGATCACGAGCGCATGAAAGCCAGTGGCGCCGAGTTCACCATGCCGGTGACAGATGTGAAGTATGCCAAGATCGCCACGTTGAACGACACCTGCGGCAATCTCATTCAGATCACGCAACTGGCACACTGGCAGGGATAAAGCCATGAACGACCGCACTCCATACACGCCCGGCCCGGCGCGCGGGGCGCAGGTACAAAAGGATGGCGAAAAATGGACGCTTATCCTTGTGAGAGAACTGCGTCACTCGCCAGAAAGCGTTTGGCAGGCGCTGACAGACCCGGCACAACTGCGCGAGTGGGCCCCCTTCGAAGCGGATGGGAACCTCGGAACGGCTGGAAGCACTGTGAAGCTTAGCTGGGTGACAACAACGCAGGTTACCGAGACTAAAGTGATGCGAGCGGATGCCCCAAGGGTGCTGGAGTATCACGACATGCGATGGGAACTGGAGCCGCTGGCAGACGGTACACGCCTGACGCTGTGGCACAGCATTGATCGCCGCTTCATTGCATGGGGCGCAGCGGGTTGGCACATATGCCTCGATGTCATGGATCGATCCCTCGCAGGTAATCCAGTCGGACGCATCGTAGGCGCCGATGCCATGAAATTCGAGTGGCGGCGATTGAACGCCGAATACGCCGGGCAGTTAGGCGTGGAGACGCCCAACTGGCAGCCTCCAGCCGCAAAATCCTGAAGAAAGGCGATTTTTATGTTCAATCCAAACTGTCCAAAATCTCATTCTGGATTGTCACCGGCCTATTCCGCCTGTGGATGACCTTCACCGCCTTCGCGCAATTGAAGCTCCCGCAAGTGGCGGAGGCTTTCAGGCAGTTGGGCTTCCCCGGCTACTTTCGCTTTTTGTTTTCCCAGGAAGGCTGTTTTCTTTGGGATGGGAAATTATGCCGCTATGTGATTGTTTTTGTGTAACTTACCGTTGATTTATGGTGTTTACTAATTGATTATCATGAGTGGTTACTTTTGAGGGGACACCCTCGAAAAAAAATTTCTGGGCTGCCTTGAAAGAGCTACGGCCCGAATCCTTTTTGGGATTCGGGCCGTGGCTCTTTCTTCTGCTGATTCTTAGTAAAGCATAAATGGGGTTAATTGCATGCAAAGTTTCTGAAGGAGGTGGGGTTACGAAAGGGTGGTGGACTTTGGTAATGGGGAAAGAAAGGGAAAAGGGACAAGGGATATAGAGACCAGGGCGTTTCTCCTCTTGCTGTGG